>JAVVFK010000229.1:0-3894 GCA_032251015.1 Elusimicrobiales bacterium | reverse complement strand
CCGCCTGCCTGGAGAAGGGCATAGCCTTCCTGCAGGGGAAGGGGAAAGTCGCGGTGCGCAAGCGCCAGCCGGAAGGCGCCGCCGCCAACCGCTACACCGTCACGCTCGACGGCGCCAGTTACAAAGTGGAGATAAAGGACGGCGCCGCCGTGGTCAACGGTACCGAGTACCGCGCGGCCGTAAAACCCGGCTTCGACGCCGAACCGGCCGCGGCCGCCCAGTCCGCCGGGGCATCCGCCCCCGCCGCCGGCGCGGCCTCCGGCGGGGGGTCCGCCGTGCAGGTGAAGTCTCCCATGCCCGGGCAGGTATTCAAGCTCCTCAAGAAGCCGGGCGACACCGTGGCCGCCGACGAGACTTTCATCATCCTCGAGGCCATGAAGATGGAGATACCGGTCAAGGCGCCGTCGGCCGGCTCGCTGTCCTCGCTGCCGCTCAAAGAGGGCGACCAGGTGCACGCGGGCGACCTTATCGCCGAGATAAAGGGGGCCTGAGATGGACTTCATGAGCTCCCTGCTCGACCTCGCCCGCTCCACCGGCGTCTATAACATGACCGTCGGACAGGGTGCCATGATCCTGGTCTGCTTCGGCATACTCTGGCTGGGCATAGTGAAGAAGTTCGAGCCGCTGCTGCTGCTGCCCATCGGCTTCGGCGGCATACTCGCCAATATCCCGGTGGCGGGCATAGCGGAGCTCGGCTCCGTGGCCGTCTCCGACGGGGGCCGGGTCGTGGCGCAGCTCGGCGGCTTCCTCGGCCAGATCTACGGCTTCGGTATAGCCTCGGGCCTCTTCCCGCTGTTCATCTTCATCGGCGTCGGGGCTATGACCGATTTCGGGCCGCTGCTGGCCAATCCCAAAACGGCTTTCCTGGGGGGCGCGGCGCAGTTCGGCATCTTCACCACGCTCATCGGCGCCATACTGCTGTCGCAGCTCTTCGGCTTCGGCTTCACGCTGCGGGACGCCGCCGCCATCGGCATCATCGGCGGGGCCGACGGACCGACGGCCATCTTCCTGGCCTCCAAGCTCTCGCCGCACCTGCTGGGCGCCATAGCCGTGGCCGCCTATTCCTACATGGCGCTGGTCCCGATAATACAGCCGCCCATCATGCGCCTGCTCACCTCGCCGGCCGAGCGCGCCATAAAGATGGAGCAGCTCCGGCACGTCTCCCGCCGGGAGAAGATCGTCTTCCCGCTGCTGGTCCTCTCCGTCTGCATCCTGCTCATACCCGACGCCACCCCGCTGGTGGGATGCCTGATGTTCGGCAACCTGTTGCGCGAGAGCGGTGTGGTGGAGCGCCTGTCTAAAACGGCGCAGAACGAGTTCATAAACATCGTGACCATACTGCTGGGCCTGGCCGTCGGTTCAAAACTCTCCGCCGATAAGTTCCTGCGCCCCGAAACGCTGGGCATACTGGCGCTGGGCCTGGTCGCCTTCTCCGTCGGCACCGCTTCGGGCGTGCTCATGGCCAGGCTGATGAACCGCCTGGGGATGAACATCAACCCGCTGATAGGCGCCGCCGGCGTCTCGGCCGTGCCGATGTCGGCGCGCGTCGTCAACAAGGTGGGCCAGGAATACAATCCGCACAACTTCCTGCTCATGCACGCCATGGGCCCCAACGTCTCGGGCGTAATAGGCAGCGCCGTGGCCGCCGGCATACTGCTGGCCGTCTTCGGCTGACCGGCGGCGCTATGTCCGCCGGCAGACCTTTCACCGTCTTCGGATACGAGCGGCTCGACTCTACCCATTCGCGCGCCCTGCGCGATCTTTCCTCCCTGCCCGACGGCGCCGTCGTCACGGCCCTGCGCCAGGACGCCGGCCGCGGCCGCCTGGGCCGGTCCTGGCTGTCCGAGGGGAAAGGGCTCTACTTCACCATCGTCCTCAAACCCGCCGGAGCGCGGCCGGAAATATTCCCTTGTTATACACACCTGCTGGCCTTAGCCGTCTGCGCGGAGCTGGAACGCCTGGGCCTGTCCCCGTCGATAAAATGGCCCAACGACGTACTCTGCGGCGGGGGGAAGATCTGCGGCATACTGGCCGAGGCCGTGACCGAAGGCGGGAGCCCGGCCGCAGCCGTCGTCGGGGCGGGAATAAATCTTTACCAGGAAGCCGCGGACTTCGCCGGCCTGGACCGCCCCGCGGTCTCCGCCGCCATGCTGCTCGGCGGCGCGGCCCCGGAACGCGGGAGTTTTCTGGCGGAAGTGCTGGAAGGGTTCTTCGCTCTTCGGCCGGCGCTGGAGGAGCGGGGATTCCCGGCTATAAGCGCGCAATACCGCCGCCGCGCCGGCTTTATCGGGCGGCGGGTAAAGATAATTTCGGCTTCGGGCGAAGTGTCGGAGGGGACGGCCGATATCGACGACGCCGGCCAACTGGCGCTCGACGGCCCGTCCGGACGCGTGAGCGTCCCCGGCGGGGAGATGGAGTCCGTTTCCTAGCGCCTCAGGCCGGGCTCGTCTCCGGCCGGCCCGCGGCGGTCTTGGGGTCCAGCAGCACGCGCGTGCGCGGCATGCAGGCCGGGTGTTTTTCCCTCAGGAAATCTATCATCTTTTCACGCACCAGGCAGCGCAGGTCCCAGGCCCGGGACGAATCGCTGGCGCTTATGAGGGCGCGCACTTCCATCGTCGTGTCCGAGGCGTTGACCACCTGCACCCCGCAGACCTTGCCGTCCCAGAGCTCGCTGCCCTCGCAGATGCGGCGGACTTCCTTCCTGAAGTCTTCCACGGGCGCTGTGTAATCGGTGAATATGCTGATGGTGCCCAGTATGTCCGCCGAGACCCGCGTCCAGTTCTGGAACGGCTTGTCGAGGAAATAGGTTATAGGCAGTACCAGGCGCCGCAGGTCCCAGATGCGGACCACCACGTAGGTCAGGGTTATCTCCTCTATCCAGCCCCATTCGTTCTCCACTATCACCACGTCGTCCACGCGTATCGGCTGGGTCAGCGCTATCTGTATGCCGGCGAAGAGCGTGGCGATGCTTTTCTGCGCGGCGAAGCCCAGTATGATGCCCATCACGCCGGCCGACGCCAGCAGGCTGACGCCGAGCTGGCGTACCTTCTCGAAGGTCATCAGCACCGCCGCTATGGCGAAGAAGGATATCAGGGCGACGGCTATCTGCTCCACCACCCGGATCTGGGTATGTATCTTGCGGGCCTGCAGGTTGTCCTTGGCCGTTATGTCGAAGGCGTTCATGACCAGTTCGCGCCCTATTCCGGCCGCCCGCACGGCCAGCCAGGCCATAAGTACTATCTGCAGAACGGTCAGCGTTCTGGGCGCGGCCCGGCCCAGCACGTCGGGCAGGTCCATCAGCGTCACCGCGCCGCCCAGGGAGAACGAGACCACCAGCAGTCCCAGCGGCAGCCGCACCGAGCGCATGGCGTAATTGACCAGCTTGGGGGAGAGTACGCGCTTGGGCAGGACGTATTTGGAGAGCAGCATCAGCCCCCAGTAAGCCAGCGCGGCCACGGCCAGGCTGCCGATAAGTATGATCCCCGCGTCGGTCATCCACTTTTCCATGTAAGCTCCTTGATAACGGCGTCCGTCCGGGACATTGAACGAATTTTACGGGACCCGCTTCAAGGAACCGCTTCACTTGCCGGGGGGGATTTGGTAGATTCTACGCGTGGCTTTGTTCAGTATCCGGGCTCGTTCGGGCTTTCATGCCGCGCTCGCCGGGTGCCGCGGGACGCCCCAAAGGGTCTCCGGAATATCAGGAGAGACATGCGTATAAACATGGGATTATTTTTTTCAGCCGTTCTGTTCTTCTGCGGCGCCGTTTCGGCCGTTCCCGCCCAGGCCGGCTCTAAAAGCCGCGGAGTGTACAGGACGATAGCCGGGGACCTGCTGAAAAGCTGCAAGGGAAAGGGCAAGGCTGTCGCCATCGCCGGCTTCTCTTACCTCGAC
>JAVVFK010000228.1:0-3905 GCA_032251015.1 Elusimicrobiales bacterium | reverse complement strand
GCCGCGGCCCGGCTGCGCGATCACGGCGAGGGCCTGGGCCCGGCCGAAGTGCGGGCGCACCTGGCGGGTCTGCACAAGGCGCTGCTGCGGCCTTTCGAACGGATAAAGGATATAGCCGATTTCGCCGGCAAGCTGCTGGATTTCCTGTCGTATATCTCGGAGAACAGCACCGCGCCGCTGCACCCCTACTGGGCGCCTTTCGCCGAGAAGGCCATGGAGCATATACTGGAGCTCAGGAACTGCCGGCTCTCCGGCGAGAGTTTCGAAGGCCCGGCCGGTTATTTCAAGTTCTTCAAGACCTCGCTGGCCGGGGCCGGTTATCCCTTCCCCGGCACGCCGCTGCGCGGCCTGCAGGTACTGGGCCTGCTGGAGACGCGCGGCCTGAAGTTCGACCGCGTTTTCTTCCTCGACGCCAACGCCGACGTGCTGCCGGCCTCGCGCAAGGAGGACACGGTGCTGTCGCATTTCGTGCGCGAAGGGCTGGGGCTGTCCACCTATAAGACGCGTGAGCGGCTCTCGCGCTACTATTTCACCGCGCTGCTCTCCGGCGCGCGCGAGGCGCATCTCTTCTACAAGGATTCGGCCGAACAGGAGCGCAGTCCCTTCGCGGAGCGGCTGGCCTGGGACCTGGAGCGCGCGGGCGGCAAGCCCGACGAGCGCGAGGTGCACCTGCGCGTGAACTTCTCGCAGGCCGAGCCGCGCGCCGCGGCCAAGACGCCGGAGCTGACGGCCGCGCTCAAAAAACGCGAGTTCTCGCCGTCGGCCGTGAACGCCTACCTGGAATGCGGCCTGCGCTTCTATTACCGCTACGCGCTGGGCCTGGACGAGAAGGGGGAGATCTCCGGCGAGCTGGAGCAGCGCGATATCGGCACGGTGGTGCACGAGGTGCTGGAGGACTTTTTCAAGTCCCGCGCCGGGCGGCCCCTGGAGATAAAGGAAGAGGACTACGCGGCCGCGCTGGAGTCGGCCGGCCGGGTCTTCGACGCCCGGCTAAAGGGCCATAACGCCGGTTTCGAGTACCTCATCAAGCGGCAGGTGGAGCGGCGCCTGCGCGATATACTGGACTATCACCGCGATAATCTGGCCGGGATAAAGGTGCTGGCCTGCGAGACCGAGCTGCGCGCGGAGCTCGGGACGCGCTTCGGCCCCGTGGCGCTGCGCGGCTTCGCCGACCGTGTGGACGAGCGCGACGGCGTGATACACATACTGGACTACAAGACCGGCTCCCGCGCCGCGGTGCCCAACTGGCATAAGTTCGACCTGGGCATGCGGGAGGACTGGCCGGGGACGCTTAAGTCCGTGCAGCTGCCTTTCTACGCGCTGGCCTACATGGACGCCAACGAGATAAAGGACCCGGCGCGCATGGACGCCTCGCTGATGCTGCTGGGCTCGGAGAACATAACCGAGGAAACGCTTTACAAAGAGCGCTACAAGAAGGTCCCGGACAAGGCCGCCATCTTCGGCAATTACAAGGAAGCCATCCGGACGCTGCTCGAAGAGATACTGGACCCGGAGTTGCCTTTCTCCCCGCCGCCGGACGAGGCGCCCTGCCGTATCTGCCCTTTCAAAAAACTCTGCGGCCGCCAGTGGGTGGAATAGCCGCGCCGTACCGCCGCAAAGCCCGTATTCGGGACAGTCTCCCGGTAAAAGAGTAGAATATGGGGATAATGAAAGTCCGCATGCTTTCAAGGGTTTTCCTGCCGCTGTTCTTCGCGCTGTGCGGCCCCTGCCAGCCCCTCCTGTCCGCCATGGACAGGAAGGACGCGAAATTCCTCGACATGGTGCAGAAAAAGTCCTTCCAGTATTTTATAAAAGCCGTCAACCCCGCCAACGGCCTGGTGCTGGATAAAGCCTCCAATACCGGCGCGCCGGACTACAAATACTCCCCCGCTTCCATCGCGGCGGTGGGCTTCGGCCTGGCCGCGCTCGCCTCGGGCGCCGAACGCGGGTGGGTGGGCAAAGCCGCCGCAAGCGAGCGGGTAAAGACCACGCTTAAGTTCTTTTACGGGAAGATGGAGTCGGAGCGCGGCTTCTTCTATCATTTCGTGGACATGGAGACCGGCCGCCGCGTCTGGGATTGCGAGCTCTCTTCCATCGACACGGCGCTGTTCCTGGCCGGCGCGCTGACCGCGGCCCGGTATTTCTACGATCCGGAGATAAAGGACCTGGCTAAAAAGCTTTACGAGCGTGTCGACTGGCAATGGATGGCCGACGGTTCGCCGTACCTGTCCATGGGCTGGAAGCCGGAAACGGGGTTTCTTTCACCCGTCTGGAGCGACTACAACGAGAGCATGGTGATGTACATCCTCGCCCTGGGCTCGCCCACCTACCCGCTTACGCCGGAAAGCTGGACGGCCATCAGGCGGCCGCGCGGCCGATACAAGGACCACTCCCTTATTCTCTGCCCGCCGCTGTTCACGCACCAGTTCTCCCACGCCTTCATAGACTTCCGCAATAAGAGGGACGCCTACGCCGATTATTTCGAGAACTCCGTCCAGGCCACCCTCGCCAACCGCCAGTTCTGCATAGACAGCTCTTCGTCCTTCAAGACCTACGGCGAAAATTCCTGGGGCCTTACCGCCAGCATCGGTCCCGACGGGTATCACGCTTACGGCGCGCCTCCCGGCCCCGCGCTGCACGACGGCACCGTGGCGCCGTCCGCCGCCGCCGCCTCCATAGTTTTCACGCCGGCCTATTCCATAGCCGCCATGAGGCACTATTACTCCGAATACCGCGGCGAGCTGTGGGGCAGGTACGGCTTCGCCGATTCCTTCAACCTCGACCGGGAGTTCTTCGCCCCCGACGCTTACGGTATAAACGTGGGGCCGACCGTGCTGATGATAGAGAACTACCGCAGCGGCCTTATCTGGAAGCTGTTCATGTCCCTGCCCGGGGTGGAGAAAGGCATGAAAGCCGCCGGTTTCGGCCCCGCCGCGGCGCGCCCCCGGGAGCGGGCCGTGGAGCCGGCGGTGGAGCTGGCCGCCTACTTCCTGCACAAGCGGCCTTTCGTGAAGGTCGAAAGGATAGGGGATTCCCTGGAGCCTGGGGACCTCCCCCTTAACTCCGGCCTGTGGGAAACGGCCGGAGAGAACGTGGTGCTGGACGGCGGACACCTGCAGAGCGGCCGCAACCGCCAGCCCGGCTACCAAGTGGCCGCCGACCTGCTGGCGAACGCCGGGTATCTCTTTCTCCGGCTCAGGGTAAAAGACGCCGAACTGGTCTCCGCGCATCCCGAAGACCGCATGTACGAGGACGATTCCCTGGAAGTGTATATAGATTCCGCCGGCGACAATTTCGCCTGGGGCGGCGCCGACGATTACCAGGTGATACTGTCCCCGGCCGCCGGGGCGGTGCGCGTCCGGGAATTCTTCCACACGGAAAGGACCGCCGGGGCCTACCGCATAACGGACTCTACCGTTACCGCGCGGGGCTATGAGGCGGTGCTGGCGCTGGAGCGGGCGGCCTTCGGCCTGGGCGGAGGCCGGTTTGGTTTTTCCCTGGCGGCGCGCAATATCGACCGCAAGCCGGAGTCCGACGCTAAGTTCAACTGGTTCTTCCTGGAACCGGCCACCTACCTGGGCGAGCTGCGGATAAACGGAAATAAATGAGCTTCGCGCATAAAATATTCTACGCCGCCCTCCTGCTCTGCCTGGGCACAGCCCACGCGGCCGCGGAGCGGCGGCTTACCGTCTGGGCCATGGGCACGGAAGGCAAACTGATACGCCAGGCCGCGGAGCTCTTCGAGGCCGGGAACCCGGGCGTAAAAATAGTAACGCAGGCTATCCCATGGACGGGAGCGCATGAGAAGCTGGTGACCGCGGTGGTGGGCGACATGGCGCCGGACATCAGCCAACTGGGTACCACCTGGATGCCGGAATTCCGGGCCATGAACGCCATCGAGCCGC
>JAVVFK010000227.1:3399-3925 GCA_032251015.1 Elusimicrobiales bacterium | reverse complement strand
TCGAAAAGGGTAGTCATCGCGTGGCCGAAATCGGCGTTGATGACGACCTCGTCGCAGCGGAAGACCTCTCCGCCGTCCAGTTCCACTCCGCGCGCCGATCCGCCTTCGGTTATCACCCGCTTCACGGGCGAGGAGAGGCGTATCTTGGCCCCGTTCTCACCGGCGGCTTTGGCCATGGCGGCGGAGATGGCGTTGAGCCCGCCCTTCACGTGATAGATGCCGTAGGCGTGCTCTATATAGGACAGCATGGTGAACAGGCCTGGGCAGTCCCAGGGGGACATGCCCAGGTACTTTGCCTGGAAAGTAAAGGCGAGCCTGAGCTTCTCCTCGTCGAAATATTTGCCCAGCACGCCGAAGACGGAGCGTCCCAGGTCCAGGTACGGGGCGGCCTTCAGCAGGGGCATGCTGAAAAGGGAGCCGAAAGAAGAGTAATCCTTCTGTATGCAGGGGAAGAGTTTCTCGAAACGGTTCTTCTCCGCGGAAAGGAACCGGTCGAGCCCTTTCTCCTGGCCGGGAAAGGCGCGGG
>JAVVFK010000227.1:0-3389 GCA_032251015.1 Elusimicrobiales bacterium | reverse complement strand
GGCGGAAGGGCGGAAGTCACGGTCGTCGAACACGAGGCGGTACAGCGGGTCCAGGCTGGTGAAGGAGAGGTACTCGTCTATATTCTTGCCCGCCTCCTCGAACATCTCGCGAAGGATGAAATTGAGCATCAGGAAGGTGGGACCCGTATCGAAACGGAACTCGCCCAGCCGCAGCTCGGCGTTGCGTCCCCCGACGCGGTCCTTGGCCTCGAACACCGTAACGTCGAAGCCCCTGGCCGCCAGTATCATGGCCGAGGTGAGACCTCCTGGCCCGGCACCAATAACCGCTATTTTTTTAGGCATGTGCTCCCCCTGATGGTTCAGTCCAGAACGAACGATTCTCCGAGTGCCGGTCTTTCTATGCCGCCGATCCCTTCGGCGGCGAGCGCTTCCGCCAGCGCGTCGCGCTGCGCACCCTCGCCGTGCACCAGGAAGATCCTGCGCGGCTTCTTTTCCAAGCCCTTTATGAAAGCGAGGAGGTCGTTGCGGTCGGCGTGGGACGAAAAATTCTGCATGGTCCTTATCTCGGCCGCCACCTCGTGCCGCAGGCCGAAGATGCGGACTTTCTTCTGGCCGTCCTGCAGGCGGCGGCCCAGGGTGCCGGCGGACTGGTAGCCGACCATGAGCACGGTGGCCGAAGGATCGGCGATATTGTTGCGCAGGTGATGGAGCACCCTTCCGCCTTCGCACATCCCCGAGGCCGAGATGATGATCATCGGCCCCGGGCGCGTGTTGAGGGCCTGGGATTCCTCCTTGGACCTGGCGTACTTTATGAAATCGAAACCGAAGGGGTCCCCGTCCCCCCGGGCGTAAGTCCTGAATTTGTGGTTGAAACCGGAGCCCTCGAGATGCCTGTTGAAAATCTCCGTTATGTTGATGGCCATAGGGCTGTCCACGTATACGGGGACCTCGGGCATCGTGGGGTCGTTGCGGAGCCTGTCCAGCGCCACTATTATTTCCTGGGAACGCTCCAGCGCGAAAGCGGGGATTATGATCTTGCCTTTTTCGGCGGCCGCTTTTCGCAGCAGCCGCCCGAGCTCGGCGTCGATCTCGGAGGTAGGCTCATGCGTCCTTCCGCCGTACGTTGATTCTATCACGAGGTAATCCACGCCGGCGGGCGGTTCAGGCGGGCTCATGAGCGGGACTTCCCTCCGTCCCAGGTCGCCGGTGTAAAGCAGTCTGCGGGGGCCGGAAGGGGTCTCTATGTCCGCCTGTATCATCGCGGAACCCAGGACGTGCCCGGCGTTGAGGAAGCGCGCGTGTATCCCGGCCGCCGGGCTGAGCATCTCCCCCGGCCCGCAGGGGCGGAGCAGCGAAAGGGCGAGGTCGGCTTCCTTTTCGCCGTAAAGCGGTTCTATACGCTCGCCGTCGGCCGCGTGCACCTTGTTGAAGAACCGGGCGTCCATCTCCTGCAGGCGGGCGGAATCGGCGAGCATGATCGCGACGAGGTCGGCGGTCTCCCGGGTGGCGTAGACCGGACCCCTGAAGCCGTCGCCGGCCAGCCGCGGCAGCAGGCCGCAATGGTCGATATGGGCGTGTGAAAGAAGTACGGCGGAGAGGGAGGACGGGTCGAACGGGGAGTTGCGATTCTTCGCCACCGATTCCGCGCGGCGGCCCTGGAACAGGCCGCAGTCGAGGAGAAGGCGGGAGCCGGAGGCTTCCAGCAGGTGACGGGAGCCGGTAACCTCGCCGGCCGCGCCATGAAAGGTTATCCGGGCGGGCTCCGCCGCCGTGGCCATCGGTTATCTCCTCCGGCCGCCGAAGGTACGGCGTCGTCCCGCGCCCTGGTTCCAGCCGCGGCCGGAGGCCACGGTGTTGCGCACGTCCCAGAACTCCGCCGGCGGAACTTCCGGGTGGGTCATGACGTTGAGCTTGGTCTTTATCAGGGACTCTATGCTCCGCACGTCGGGTCCCTGGTCCGGGGTGGCGAAGGTTATCGCCAGGCCCGGCTGTCCCGCGCGGCCGGTGCGGCCGATGCGGTGCACGTAAGCGTCGTCCTCGTCGGGAAGCGTGTAGTTTATCACCACCTCGATCCCCGTGACGTCTATGCCGCGCGCGGCTATGTCGGTGGCCACGAGTATGCGGTACTTGCCGCTCTTGAAGCCCTCGAGCGCGTCCTTGCGCTGCCCCATGGAACGGTCCGAGTGCAGCTCGGCCACGCGGTGCTTCATGTGGGCTATAACCTGCGTGACCTTCATGGCGTCCTCGCGGGTGCGGACGAAGATCAGTACGCTGCCGGTGTATTTCTGCAGTATCTTGCCAAGCAGTGCATACTTGGCGCCGTGGCCCACGATATAAAGCTCCTGGCGGACCAGTTCGGCCGCCGTGCCTGAGCGCGCCACCTCGATGCGCACCGGCAGGTGCATATGGTCGGAGGCCAGTTTCATGACCTCGTCGGGCATGGTGGCGGAGAAAAGCATGGTCTGGCGCTTGCGGGGCAGTGCCCGCATGATGCGGTTTATCTGCGGGGCGAAACCCATGTCGAACATCCGGTCGGCCTCGTCTAGGACCAGCACGTCCACGTCGTCGACGTGCGCCGTGCCGCGCTCCATGTGGTCGAGGAGGCGTCCGGGCGTGGCGATCAGGATGCGGGGCCGCTTCTTCAACTCGCGCAGCTGGCGGTTCATCTCCTCGCCGCCTATCAGGCAGACCGCGCCCATGCCCATGACCGGCGCGAACTGTTTCATCACTTCGCTGACCTGCATGGCCAGTTCGCGCGTGGGCAGCAGGATAAGGCCTTTCTTGCCTTTCGTCGCGGCCAGCCTCTGTATCATGGGTATGGCGAAGGCGATGGTCTTGCCGGTGCCGGTCTGGGCCACGCCGACCATGTCCTTTCCCTCGGAAGCCATGGGGATGGACTGCTGCTGTATCGGCGTCGGCGTCACGAATTTCTTCTTGTCCAGTTCCTCCAGGAGCCCCGGGGCTATGCCCAGCCCGTAGAAGCCGGAAGTCTTTTTACGGGCGAACCCCAGTTTCTTGAGGGTCTTGAGCCCGATCTTCTTTATCAGTGATTTCATCTTTGGTGCGAATCTCCGTATTTTTGAGGTAATATAAAAATATCAAATTCCCCCGCTTTTTTAAAGGCGGGGGCGGGGCTCAGCGCTTTTCCTTGCGGAAAAAGTCGAACCAGCGCGGTTTGCGCCGCGGCGACTCCTCGCGCGCGGGAGCGGCCTGGCGCGGGGTCCTTTCGTCGCGTCCCCTGCCGCGGCTTCGCCCTCCCTGGCCGTTCCACATCCCCCTGCCGTCCTCCGGGAAATAGGGCGAGTCCTCCACCCTGCCGCGGGAGTTGGGGCGGCTCTCTTCCCGGTTCCCGCCGCCCGGGGCGATGCGATCAAACCAGATCGGATTGAAGGCATACCGGAAGGATTCCGGGACGCACCGCCCGCTTT
>JAVVFK010000226.1:0-3925 GCA_032251015.1 Elusimicrobiales bacterium | reverse complement strand
CGACCATCTCCAGCGAGAAGGCGCCGGTCTTGGCCGCCAGGGCGCCCATGATCACGACGTTGGCCACCTTGGGGGTGCCCACCTCGTCGGCCATGTTCGTGGCCGGGATCATCAGCGCGTCCA
The DNA here is from genome assembly GCA_032251015.1 of Elusimicrobiales bacterium. Taxonomy (GTDB): domain Bacteria; phylum Elusimicrobiota; class Elusimicrobia; order Elusimicrobiales; family UBA9959; genus UBA2231. The sequence continues at coordinate 3,802 of JAVVFK010000226.1, read as the reverse complement.
GGCGCTCGGCGTCCGGCCGGCCCTCGACGATCGAGGTGTCGACCACGATCAGGCCGCCGTCGACGACGTCCTTCTCGAAGGCGTCCAGGGACGGCTGGTTCATGACCACCAGCACGTCGGGCCTGTTGCCGGGGGTTAGGACGGAGTCGTCTCCGAAACTGATCTGGAAGCCGCTCACGCCGCTTATCGACCCGGCGGGCGAGCGTATCTCGGCCGGGTAATCGGGCAGCGTGCTCAGGTCGTTGCCGGCTTTGGCGGTGGCCGTGGCGAACTGGTTGCCGACCAGTTGTATGCCGTCGCCCGAGTCGCCGGCGAAGCGCACGGTTATGGAATTCAGCTCGCTTATCTTCACGTTCTTTTTAGGGGAAGAGTCGGACATGTTTTTTCCTCGTGAAAAGGCAAAAAAAAGGGCTGGACTTGGATATCGGTTTTATACTACAAACTTAATATTAAAGGGGCAAGCACCGCCCCCCGGAGGCCCGCGAATGAAGCTTCTCGAACACGAAGGCAAGGAAATTTTCGCCCGTTACGGGCTCCCGCTGCTGGAGCGCTACGGCGTGCTCAAACTGGGAGAGGACCCGGCCGCCCTGAAGCTGGCAGGCGCCGGCCCGTGGGTAGTGAAGGCCCAGGTACTGGCCGGCGGACGCGGCAAAGCCGGCGGCGTCAAGGTCGGCAAGAGCGAAAAAGAGACCCGCGGCCTGGCCGCCGCCATGCTGGGCATGAAGATGGTCACCCACCAGACGCAGGGTAAGGCGCTGACCGTGAAGGAAGTCCTGGTGGAGCAGGCCTGCGAACTGGAGCGCGAGATGTACCTCTCGGTCGTCCTGGACCGCAAGGAAGCCTGCCCGATGATAATAGCCTCGGCCGAGGGCGGCATGAGCATAGAAGAGCTCGCCCATACCAGGCCGGAACTCATACTGAAAGTCCCGGTGGACCCGCACGCCGGCCTGCGCGACTACCAGGCCCGGGAACTCGCTTACGGCCTCAAGATACCTAAGGCCAATTTCTGCGCGTTCACGGAGCTCGCGAAGAACCTGGCGCGCATGTTCATGGAGATAGACGCCGGCCTGGTGGAGATAAACCCGCTGGCCATAACCAGGGACGGCCGCCTTATAGCCGTGGACTCCAAAATCGTAACCGACGACAACGCGCTTTTCCGCCATAAGGACATGGCCGCCGGGCCCGACCACGAAGCCACCCCCGTGGAGCGCGAGGCCAGGGAGATCGGCATAAACTATATCGGCCTCGACGGCAATATCGGCTGCATGGTCAACGGCGCGGGGCTCGCGATGGCCACTCTGGACACCGTGAAGCTCGCCGGCGGCGACGCGGCCAACTTCCTCGACGTCGGCGGCGGCGCCAACGTCGACCAGGTCACGCGCGCTTTCCAGATAATACTGAAAGACCCCAAGGTGAAGGCCGTCATGGTCAATATCTTCGGCGGCATCATGAAATGCGACAATATAGCCGCGGGCATAGTTGAGGCCTCGAAACGTGTGGGCATAAAAGTGCCGCTTATCGTGCGCTTAGAGGGCACGAACGTGAAGGAAGGCAAGGAAATACTCTCGAAGTCCGGCCTTAAGATAGAGCAGGCCGATTCTCTCTGGGAGGCCGCGCGCAAAGCCGTCGCGGCCGCAAAATAGGACGACACCATGGCCATACTTCTCGATAAGAACACAAAGCTCGCCGTGCACGGGCTGACCGGCGCGCAGGGCTCTTTCCACGCCGCGCAGTGCATGGAATACGGCTCGAAAGTCGTCGCGGGCGTCACGCCCGGCAAAGGCGGCACGACCCACCTGGGCGTCCCCGTCTTCAATACGGCCAAAGAGGCCGTCCGCGAAACCGGGGCGAACGCCGCCCTCATCTTCGTGCCGCCGCCTTTCGCCGCCGACTCGATACTGGAAGCCGCCGCGGCCGGCATGCGCGCGGTCATCTGCATCACCGAGGGCATTCCCGTCTGCGATATGGTCCGGGTCAAGCACACGCTCAAAGCCTGGCGGGCCGCGGACACCGACGTCACGCTGGTCGGCCCAAATTGCCCCGGCGTCATCACGCCGGAGGAGTGCAAGGCCGGCATCATGCCGGGCTACATACACAGGAAAGGTTCCGTCGGGGTGGTCTCTCGCTCAGGCACGCTGACCTACGAGGCCGTCTGGCAGCTAACCTCTCTCGGGCTGGGCCAGTCCACCGTGGTGGGCATAGGCGGCGACCCGGTGCAGGGGCTCAATTTCGTGGACACGCTGGAACTTTTCGAGAAGGACCCGGCCACGAAGGCCGTCGTTATGATAGGCGAGATAGGCGGAGCGGCCGAAGAGGACGCGGCGCGTTTCATAAAAGCTAAGATGTCCAAACCGGTCTTCGCCTTCGTCGCCGGCAAGACCGCGCCCCCGGGCCGCCGCATGGGCCACGCCGGGGCGATAGTAGAGGGCGGCGCGGGCACCCACGCGGGCAAGGTGGAGGCCCTGGCGGCCGCCGGCGCGACCGTGGTGGAGAATCTCTCGGACATGGGCCGCACCGTCGCGGAGAAGCTCGGATCGGCGATAAAATAATGATAACACGCTACAACCTGGAAGCCAACCAGCTCAAAGAAGCGCCGCAGGGCCCGCACTGCGTCACCGTCGCGGTCAACCCCGACGAGGCGGAACGCAAGGAACTGCTGGCCGAGTTCGCCGTGGACGAGCATAACCTCCACTCCTCGCTGGACCCGGAAGAGCCGGCCCGCCTGGAAGTGGAGGACGGGCACCTGGAACTCATCTTCAAACGGCCCAAGAACTACTCGTCGAAGGATCATTTCCTCTTCAAGGTCTCGTCGATGGGCCTGTTCCTGTTCAAGGACCGGCTGCTGATCATCCTCTCCGAGGAGATGCCCATCTTTACCGGCAAATATTTCAAGCACGTCGCGGGCCTGCGCGAGATCTTCCTCAAGCTCCTCTACAACGCCATCTTCCATTTCATGGAGCATCTCAAGGTGATCAACATGATCGCCGACGAGATAGAGACCAAGATCACGCGCTCGATGGAGAACCGCTACCTTCTCAACATGTTCACGCTGGAGAAGAGCCTGGTCTATTACCTCAACGCCATCAGTTCCAACGCCTTCGTGATAGAACGCCTCAGGGCCAACGGCGAGAAGCTGGGCTTCTCCGAGCGCAGCCGCGAGTTCATCGACGACGTCCTGATCGAGAACACGCAGTGCTACAAGCAGGCCGAGATCTACTCAAACATCTTCGCCTCGCTGGTAGGCGCGCGCGCCTCGATAGTGAGCAACAACCTCAACATCCTGCTCAAGAACCTCAACGCCATCGTCATCGCCATCGCGGTGCCGAGTTTCTTCGCCGGCATGGGCGGCATGTCCGAACTGACCGGCCTGGCCGGCCCGGAGAACTGGTATATCTCCTACCCGGTCTTCTTCGCCCTCATGATAATGATGGGCGTCGCCATCTTCTACCTCATCAAACGCTTCGAGAAGCATTGATAAAGGAAGGGGACGTTGTTTAGTTCTTTAGTTTTTCACAGTGATCCGCGCTTTCCACAGGTATGGCTTTAAAAAAAACTAAAGAACTAAACAACGTCCCCAGGATCTTCATATCCAGCCTGGGATGTCCCAAGAACCTGGCCGACGCCGAGGTAATGGCCGGCGAGCTGGCCGGCGCCGGCTGGGAGGTGGTCTCCGACGAGACGGAGGCCGACGCGGCGCTGGTCAACACCTGCGCCTTCCTGGGCTCGGCAGTCAAAGAATCCGAGACAGAGATACGCCGCCTGCTCGCCCTCAAAAAACGCGGAAAACTCAGAAAAGTCATCA
>JAVVFK010000225.1:0-3951 GCA_032251015.1 Elusimicrobiales bacterium | reverse complement strand
GCGTTCTCCATGCAGCTCGCCGGCGCGGTGGTGAGCCGGGTGAAGATCCTCTCGGCCCTGGATATTTCCGAGCGCCAACGACCCCAGGACGGCCGTATCCAGCTGAAGATGGGGGACCGGGAACTGGAGTTCCGGGTCAGCGTATTGCCCGTGTACTACGGCGAGAAGGTGGTCATGCGCATACTCGATCAGCGCGCGGCCGAGGTCCCTTTTGAGGAACTCGGTTTCGCGCCGGAGGTGGCCGCCGCCATACAGGAATGCCTGAACGCGCCTCAGGGGCTGCTGCTGATAACGGGACCTACCGGCTCCGGCAAGACCACCACTCTGTATTCCGCTCTCAATAAATGCAAGGACGAGACGACTAATATCGTTACCGTAGAGGACCCGATAGAATATAAACTGCCGGGAATCAACCAGGTCCAGGTCAACGAAAAGCAGGGACTGGGCTTCGCGGCCGTGCTGCGCTCGGTGCTGCGCCAGGACCCCGACATCATCATGGTCGGCGAGATACGCGACCGGGAGACGGCCGATATAGCTTTCCAGGCCGCTATGACGGGACACCTGGTCCTGTCCACGCTGCATACGAACGACACCGTCTCCACTCTCTCTCGGCTGGTCGATATGGGGATAGACCGCTTCAAGATCTCGCCCGGCCTCCTGGCTATCACCGCCCAGCGCCTGCTGCGCCGCCTTTGTCCCGACTGCTCCGTTCCGGTGCCTGAATCACAGATACCGTCCGACATTCTCGCGGCCATGGAGACCTGCGGCGTCAAGAAGGCCTGCCGCCGCCCCGTGGGCTGCAAAAAATGCGAGGGTTCGGGCTACGCGGGGCGGACCTCGGTGGTGGAACTGCTGAAGATAGACGCCAGGCTCCGCGAACTGATAAATCTGGGCAGCAAGGAAGCGGAGATAAAGCAGGCGGCCATGGCGGCCGGGACCCTTCGCACTATGACCGCCGACGCGCTGTGGCAGCTTTCGGAAGGGCGCACTTCTCTGGACGAAGTAAAACCCTATATCACCTTGGACGAGCGGACGGAGAAACCCGCGGCCGTTTTCCCGGTCCCGGACGGAGCCGAGTTTACGGCTCCAGCACCCTCCGTTCCGCTTTCCGTCCCCGCCGCGCCCGCCGCCGCGGGCGCGAAGCCGCGCGTCATGATAGCCGAGGACGACACGATAATGCGGATGCTCCTGAAGAAGTTCATAGAGGCGTCCGGTTATGAGTGCATCGAGACCCGCGACGGAGAGGAGGCGCTGACAGCCGTCGCCTCCGCGGCCCCGGACCTGCTCGTTTCCGATATCAATATGCCCAAACTCAACGGGTTCGACCTGGTGAAGGGGATAAGGCAGAACCTTGGGCTTACGGACCTGCCTGTCATAATGCTTACCACGGAAAGCTCGGACCGCAGCCAGCAGTTGGCCTTCGAACTGGGCGCCGATGACTATATAATAAAACCCTTCAAGGGGCCCCTGGTCATGGCCCGGGTGACCGCCGCTTTGCGCAGGACCGGCAAGGTCGCGCGGCCGGAGGGAAAATGAAAGGTGATGAAGACCCCGGGACCCATTTTCTGCCGGTGGAGAAGGCTTCGCCGGAGATCATCGCCAGGCAGGCGGGACTGCTATCGGAAAACCCGGCTCTGCCGCCGGTACTGGACGGGGTGCAGAGTTTTGCTTTCATACTGAACCGCCAGCGCCAGGCGGTCTACGTCAATAAACCTTTCGCGGACTTCCTTTCCGAGCACGGCGTGACCGATTTCATTGGCAAGCGCCAGGGTGAGCTCTTCGGCTGTTCACACGCCGGCGAGGGGAACGGTTGCGGCACTACCGAGGCCTGCGCCCGCTGCGGCGCGGCACTGGCAGTGGCCGGGGCGCTTGAGGGCGGCGAGAAGGCCGAGGAATGCCGGATACTCTCCGTCAAAGCGGGCGAGGAACTGGACCTGCGCGTCAGCGCGAAGCCCTTTTCTTTCGGGGGAGAGGAATTCCTGCTGGTCTCGCTTCTTGACATAAGCGCCGATAAGCGCCGGCGCGCCCTGGAGCGGTTGTTTTTTCACGATGTCATAAACACCGCAGGAGGCGTGAACGGCCTGCTGGAAGTAATGCTCGGCTCACTGGATGATCACCAGGCCGTAAAGTCCTATCTGCCCACCGCCTCGCGCGCTTCGGAGAAGCTGTTGGCGCAGATTCTTTCGCAGAAAGACTTGTCGGCCGCCGAGAACGGGGAACTTCATGCCAAGGCCGAAGAGGTTGACGCCGGGTCCTTTCTGTCCGAGATGTCGGAACTTTTCGTCGCCCACGACGCGGCGCACGGCAGGGTGATACGTCTGGGCGGGACCTGCGCGGGGCTCAAATTTTCCACCGACCGCACTTTGCTGGCCCGCGTTATAGGCAATATGGTCAAGAACGCGCTGGAAGCCGAGCGCGCCGGCGCCGTGATAACTCTCTCCTGCTCCGGGCTTCCCGGCGGCGGTGTGTCGTTCTCGGTGCGCAATCCCACCCCGATGTCAGAGGACGCCCGACTGCAGGTATTCCAGCGGTCTTTCTCTACGAAAGGCGAAGGCCGGGGCCTGGGGACTTACAGCATCAGGCTTTTCACCGAGAAATACATGGGGGGGAAGGTCTACTGCGAAACGGACGCCGGGGGCACCGTTTTCAGGGCCGAGTATCCCGCCTCGCTCTAAGCCGCCCTGCGCGCGTTCGGGTCAGTCGGGCGCCGACGCGGGCGCCTTCGGCGGGAACATGACCGAAGCCCCTACCGATATCGTCAGTATCAGGAAGATTATCAGCAGGGAAGCGACCGTCGGGATCTTGAAGAAGCCGCTGACCAGCATCTTTATTCCCACGTAGCACAGCAGAATGGACAGGCCGTAATGGAGCCTGTGGAACAGTTTCATTATTCCCGCCAGGGCGAAGTAAAGCGCCCGCAGTCCAAGTATCGCGAAGATGTTCGAAGTATAGACGATGAACGGGTCGCGCGTTATAGCGATGACCGCGGGGATGGAGTCCACCGCGAAGACCAGGTCGGTCATTTCTATCATCAGCAGCACCAGGAAAAGCCGCGTGGCCCTGATGCCGGTTTTCGTCTTTAAAAAGAAGCGGCCCTGGTCCGGCTCGCCGGTGAACGGGAGGCGCCGCACGGCGAACCGGACCACCGGGTTCTCCTCGGGGTGGACCTCCGCGTCGGAGTGGCTCCACATTTTGATGCCCGTATAGACCAGGAAGGCGCCGAAGATATAGATCACCCAGTGAAAAAGGGAGATCAGCGCGATCCCGGCGAAGATGAAGAAAGCCCTCATCACCAGCGCGCCGAGTATGCCCCAGAAGAGTATGCGGTGCTGGTTCTGTGGCGCTACGCCGAAGCGCGTGAAGATCATTATGAAGACGAAAAGGTTGTCTACGCTGAGCGACTTCTCCAGGATATAGCCGGTCAGGAACTCCACGGCGGGCTGCGGGCCGCGCGAGAAGTATATCCAGGCGTTGAAGGCAAGGGCCAGCGTTATCCAGACGGCGCTCCAGATAAGCGCTTCCTTCAGTTTCACCTCGTGGGCGGCGCGATGGAAGACCTTGAGGTCCAGCAGCAGCATGGCCACCACGAACGCGTTGAAGAGTATCCAGGGGAGCATTGTTTCCATAATTCCGGTATATTTAATCATTTTTCGGGCCGGGGTTGAATCGCCCGGATTTATTCAATAGAATAGACGGACCACAGTTTTAGGAGGATAAACAAAAATGGAAAAGACCCTGGATATAGTGCTGCTCCTGGCGCTTCCCGCCTCGGGCAAGTCCGAAGTGCGCCGTTACCTGGCCAATGTGCCCGAGGAGTCCCTGCGCCGCGATTTCCACATCGGCGAGACGCTGCAGATAGACGATTTCCCATACGTCCACCTGATGCGCCGCATCGACGACGAACTGGCCGCCCTGGGCAAGGACCGCGTTTTCTTCAAGTCGGGAGACAAA
>JAVVFK010000224.1:0-3971 GCA_032251015.1 Elusimicrobiales bacterium | reverse complement strand
GGGCGGCGGCGGAGGCCAAGGCCCTTGGGGGCGTGGTCCATCCGGGCCGAGGCCGCCAGACATCGAAGACCTGATTCGCAAGGGTCAGGACCGGTTCAAGAACCTCCTCCCCGGCGGCATGGGCGCGGGCAAGGACGGGGATAAGACCAAGTCCCCTTCCAATAGCAGCACCCGCGATCAGAAATCCCATTCCGGAGAATCGCTCGCGGCCACGCTGGCCCGCAAGCGCGCGGAGAAGGCTCTCGAGTGGGAGTTCTATAAGAAATACGAGATTCCCAAGAAACTCATAGAGGCCGTGCTTTCCGGCGTGGGCAGCGCCCTGACCGAGTTCGCCACCTCCATGACCAAGGGCGTGCTGGGCATGAATTCCAGCTCGGCCCCGACCAACTGGGCTTGCTTCGACGTCGTTCCGGGCACTACCGACTGTGTGCCGGCCGACGCCAGGGGCATCAAGTTCACCAGCACCACCAAGGAAGAAGTCACCAGTTGGAACAGCAACGGCAAATGCCCCTGCGGTTACGGGATCTATAAAGGTTCCGGCGGCGGCAGCGGCAGCGGCGGTAACGGCACCGGCAGCGGCGGAGATTCTAATCTCGCAGCCGCTCCAAAGCCACCGGAAAACATAACGGAAAGCGCCCAGACCGAGTTGTCGGATAATATGGACCCGCTCCTCCGGGACCTTACCCGCCTGGTAAAGAAAGCCCAGCGGGATACCAGCGCAAAATCCTTCCTGGGCCGCAGCCTGGAAGTGAACTCTCATATAGACGGCGTAGCCGTGAAATATATCGAACAGTCCGCGCTTCTGAACAGGGAGGCCGGTTCCCTCTCCGGTAAGGTCGGGGAGTACGAGTCGGCCATCGCGACGGCCAGGACCACCATGGCGGGCTACACCAGCGCGCTGACAGCCTTCAGGACTAAAGTCGAAGCGGTCAGCACTTCCGGCAGACAGGTGATCGCAAAGGACGAAGAGACCGGAGCTACCGGTAAGTCCGAGGTCAGCGGGGTTTCCGCCGCGGTCGAGAATATAAAGGAAAAGATAAAGACCCGCGAGGATCTCCTGACGGATATCGGCCAGCGCGTCGAAAGGCACGGCGCTATAGCAGCCTTCTACCGCGGGCAGGCCGACCAGGTCAGGCAGAACGCCAGCGCGATGGACGCTGCCTCCCAGCAGGCCCGTCAGCAGGCCGTCTCCAACAAACAGAAACTCGAGGTCCTGAAGCAGAACGAGCAGCTCAGCCTTCAGGATCAGCAGGACCTTGTAACAGCCTTCCAGGGCGTTGCGGGACAGCGCGAGTTGGCTTTCAAGCCGGCCGCTGTGACGAGTTCGCTGCCGGGCGATAAAATCATACTCGCCATGTCAGTTCCCGGCGACTTGAGGGATGCGGCCGGCGCGGCTGAGAACGCGGCCATAGTGGACCAGCTTGTGGCCTTCCGCGGAGCCGATACCGAAAAGCTCTGGAACGACCATACGGTGGAGGATAAACCCACCAAGACCTCCGAGACCGCGGCTTGGGCGAAGGCCAGTCCCAGGATGAATTACGACAAGATAATGAACCAGGGGTTCCAGATCCCTCCCACTGTTCTTTCCGCGGACCTGGTCTCAATGGGTATGCGCGTTCGCGAAGTCGCCTGGGATATAGCCAATGTCTCCACCCTGATCAACGGTGAGGTTGAAGGGTCGGATCCCGCGTCCAAGATAGCCGAATGGACTGCCGACCTCAAGGGTCACGGTATAGAGTTGACCGATGGCGGCACTCCCGGCGGGGCTGACTCCACAGCCACCGAGACGGCTACAGCTACTAATACCGCCACCGATACGGCGACCGCTACCGATACGGCCACCGCCACGGGTACGGCTACCGCTACGGATACGGCTACCGCCACGGATACGGCGACCGCCACGGATACGGCCACCGCCACCGATACGGCCACCGAGACCGGCCCCACGCAGGAAGAATTGGACCAGCAGGCCGTGCAGGCGGCCCAGGGCGAGGGCAGAAATATATACCAGGCCGTCGTGGCTAACTATGCGAATTGGCCTCAGAGTATTCCTCCCGGCGGCGATTTCGCCGAAGACCATGCCGCCCATAACCGGGCAACCGCGGAAGCCGAGAAGCAGCGACTCCGGGTGAACAGCCTGTACGCCGAGCTGCAGTCCGCCGATACGCCCGCGGAGGCGCAGCGGATACTGGGCCAGATGCGTGCGGCCCAGCGTTCTCACCGCGAGCAGGCCAGGCTGGCCAAGGCCGCGGTGGACTCGGCCCTGGCCAAGGAAAAATCCCGGACCAACCTGAGGGAATGGGCCTGGAATAATAATCCCGGCAAGCTGAACTACGCCCAGATCCGCGAGGACAACGGCAATTACGTGGACATGGTCTGCAACACTTCGGACGAGATGAAAAAGAACTTCCGGTGTCAGCCCACCAGCGGCGACATGGGCGTGGTGCAGCGCTGCACCCAGCCCGGCACGCTATGGGGCTGCGACGCCTGGGAGACCGTACAGATGAAGCTGCGGGACTTCTCCCTCGTATACGCCGGCGGGACCAGCAATGGCCGTTGGCAGGCCCACCCGGAACGCCCGATACGGCAGGGCATGCAGGATATGACCATGTCTTCGGACAATAAGACCGTATACATGATATACAACAAGGACCCGTTCAAGCTGGACGAGCACGAGATGGGCGTAGAGGTCAAGTGCCGCTACGGCGAAGCGACCGGCTTTAAATGGGTGGCCGAGTACGCCACGCTGCGCAAGGGCAAGGCCCAGAGCTCTGATAAGTTCGACGTGGGCGTGAAGGGCGGGTTCAAGCCCTTCGGCGTGGGAGTGGAGGTTTCCGCCAGCTACGGACACTCCTGGAATCATCACAGGCACGGCCAGCCGAAGATCGCCAGCGGGTTCCCGCCCGGCAGCGAGTGTAAGTAATCTGGAGTAAAAACGGGCCCGAGGCGCCGGATACCTAACGTGTCCGGCGCCGCCGTTGGGGACGGGCCGTATCTAGGAGGGTATCTTGAAAACCTTTAAGTTCGGTTCGCTTCTGCTGACAGCATCTTTACTGTTCACATCGGCCGGGTCGCCCGCGCTGCTCAAAGCGCAGGACGCCGCCCCGGTCCTCAAATACACGGATTGGCTGGACGCCGCCGGCAAAGGTGACGCGGAAAAAGCCTTTATGGTCGGCATAGGCTACTACTACGCCATGTACGGCGCTCCCAAGGACAATGCCAAGGCCAGACAGTGGCTGCTTAAAGCCGCCAACGGCGGCCACGCGCGCGCGGCCCTGGTCCTGGGCGACATGTATTACGCCGGCAGGGGCGTACGCGCCAACAAGGCCGAAGCCCTGAAGTGGTACCGCAAGGCCGCCGATAACGGCGAGCCCGAGGCCGCCGAAAAGGTCGGCGATATGTACTATTACGGTGAAAGCGTCCGTAAGGATTACTCCGCCGCCGCGGCCTGGTACCGCAAAGCCGCCGACGCCGGGTCCGGTACCGCGGCATCCAAACTGGGACGTATGTACATGCTCGGTGAAGGAGTAAAAACGGATAATTCCGCCGCGCTTAAGCTCCTTGTGAACACAGGAGAGCCGAGGGATTCCGTCTTCATAGCCGAGATATACCGTGCGGGTCTCAACGGAGTGAAAAAGGACCTTGCCAAGGCGGCCGAGTGGCTGGTAAAGGGAGCCACGGCCGGAGATACCGCTTCGATGCAGATGCTGGCCGAGGCTTATTACGCCGGCGACGGCGTGCGCCGTGACTACGGGGAGGCCTACAAGTGGCTGGCTGTAGTGACTTCCCGGGAAAAGAACCCGGACGGGACCGCGCTGATGAAGAGGGCCGCTTCGCGCATGAATTCCTCCGAATTGGCCGCCGCCAAAAAGAAAGCCGCCCAGGCCATCCGGGAATACAAGTAACGAGAGTCTTCTTTGCAGAAGCCCCGCGGCCCGGCCGCGGGGCTTTTTTTTGTCTTTGTGGCCCGG
>JAVVFK010000223.1:0-3986 GCA_032251015.1 Elusimicrobiales bacterium | reverse complement strand
CAAACAAGACAGGTTTTTTAACACCATTTCCCCTATGAAAACCGCCATATTTTACGCACAGCAAACCCTGAAGACCCGTTTTTTCTATAGCCCAGAACCGGGAAGTCCAGGGGCTAATTCAAAACGGGCGGGACGGGTATGCGCCCGGAAAGTGGCAGGCTGTCGTGATACTCGGCCTCCCTGCCGCCGCTGAAAATCCCCTCAGGTCCGGTTCGCCCGGACGGCAGGGTGCACCGGAGGGCGGGGCCGCCGCAGGGAGGGCGCGCACCATTGCGGAATCGGAAATCGATCTGCGCCGGCTCATAGGGTCGCTCCGGGCTTTGGATATCCCGGTTTTGCTGTGCACGATGCCGGCAAATGCCGGTTATCCCCCCGGGGACGATGGCTACTCCGGCCCGGCGGAATTCCCGGCGCCGGACGTCAACGCGCTGATCCGCCGAGTCGCCGCCTCCGAGGACGCCTGCCTGGCCGACCTCGAAACAGCCCTCGAGTCGGCGGTTCCACCGGGGCCGCGGCTCCCCGGCTCGCTGAGGAATGACCACTTCAGTTGGCATTCCGCATACACTCCTTACGCCGCCGCGGTCATGGCGGCCGCGCTGGATTCATGCGGAAAAGGCCGCTATCCCTTCGCTAAACTGCTCGCCGAACGCTCGCTGCTGCGGGTCGGCATTTCTCTGGACCGGGGAGCGCTATCCCGGAGGGTGAAGGCGGCTGCTCCGCCCCCGCCCGACACGGCCCCTGGATCGTACTCCGCCAGGGCCCCGTCGCCGGAGCCTGCCGGGGAGAAAGACGGCGGCTTCGACCCCGTGGACGCCGCCCTTTTTTTGGAGGTGGACTGGAGCGCTTTGGAGGACCCGCAGATAATGAGCCGTTATCTCGGGAGGTATTTCGAATGCCTGTCCTGGGAAAAAGGCGGAACCCCTTGCGAGCCGCTCGCCGGGCTGCCCTGCGCCCAGGAGGATGTCTGCCCCTACTCGGAATGCGTCTACCGCTACAGGCTGCATGAGCTCTTGAAGCTGCGGGCCTCTCCGGACGCTGAGCGCTTATGCGCCGACCACCTCGGGAACGCTACCGTGCAGAATCCGCTGGCGGGCATGACTCCGGAGGTCTGCGTCCCGCTTATCGGGGCGCTTCGGTCCGGGGGTCCGGCCTGTGCCGCGGTTTCCGGCCGCCTGGACGGGGAGTGGCTCGCCAATACCCCGGATTTTTTTCAGAAGTGCAGGGCAGTCTTCGATCCCGATTTGCGCCGGTGCCGCCGGCTGCGCGCGGGGATAGAGCGGGAAACCTGTTTTGACTCGGTCGGCATACTCGCGGCATCCTCGGAGGGGCCCGGAGCATGCGGGAAATCCGTTCTTTGCCGGGCCGTTTACGGCGCCGGCGGGTGCTCCGCCCTCCTGGAGGATATCCGATCCCGTTATTCCCTGTATTCCGGAGAAAAAGGAGCCTTATGCGGCAGCTTCTGTTTGCGGTAATACTTGTGCTGACGTTTTCCCCCGTCCTGGCGGCGCCCAGCTACCTCGGCCGGGTCACTTCCGTGGAAGAATACTCAAAACTTGCCGCGCCTTCCCACTTCGCCGGCTCTTTCGACCTGCCTATGATACTGGCCCTGGTAGACCTGGAGCATGGGGACGAACCTTATTTTATAAACGCTAACCGGCACGCCCACCACCTCGACTTTCTAAATGCCAATTATATATCCCAGGAGCGCGGCAGGGAATTCAGGGTCTTCTCCAAAGTGAGTGGGTAAAGATGGATGATTTTGCTGGCTTCTCCGGGCTTAATGTGGAATGTAGAGAGGCACGACACGGGCTCCTTGCAATCGGGTAAGACAAGCCTGCCTGGTTGCGGCGGCCGCATGGCACGTCGAGGGATGTGGAGAGTGACACGCAAGCATGGTTTTACCCTGTCTAAGCTCGGCAAGCTTTGCATCGCGTAGTAATCGCTCTTACAACACGGAATTTTGAGGTTTTTATCATGTCTGAGTCTTGCTAAGTTTTTAAGACTGAGAAATCGGTCAGTTCCCCTATGAGAATTCAGTTTGTGGGGCTATAATTTACCCACACGATTTGGAGAAGAGCCGGAATTCATAAAAAACAATCTGGACAGGGCTGACAGGCGCTTCGCGTTGGCCTTCATCATCGCCCGCGGCGGGGCTTACAATATGGAGCTATGGCCGGACGATTCCATGCCCCCCGAACTTCTTTACAGGGCGTGGAAAGCCCTTTCCGGGGCTTTTTTCTCCGGGCTGGTATTCAAGCCCCTTTCTGACGAGCAGTTGGAGGCCTCTCTTGCGGCCGGCGGAGTGAGCGTCTCCACGGAACCGCTCAGGCCCTTTTCCGCGGAGTATCAGATGATAAGTCCCGGCCGGGCGATGGGAAAGCTGCGGATGCTGCCGGCCCCGTATCCAGGCAGCCGCGCATATCCTTCCGGCAGCGTGGCGGTGCTGGACCAGCCGCCAGACTCCCTGCTGGGCCTTACTGCTTTCGCTCTGGGCGAGGCGGACAGCGCCCTGTCCCATGTCTGTATCCTGGCCGGATCGCTGCGGGTCCCCGCTTTTTACCTTAAAGGGGCCGTCGAAAAACTGGCGTTCTTGGACGGGGAGTTCGTAGAGGTCAGGGTAGAGAGGTCTACCTTTTCCGTGACCCCGGCTCCGGAGGCCGCGGTCGCCGAGTATCTGGCGGGCCGCACAGCCGCCCTGAAAAAATATTATCCGGAGGCTGACATCTTCGAGCGCGGCCTCAGACCGCTGCATGCGCTGGGGCGCGGGGACTCGCGGAGCTACGGATCGAAGGCCGCAAATCTGGGCCGGGTCGCGTCCTCGGGCATAAAGGGGCTCCGGGTCCCGGCCGGTTTCGCCGTGCCCTTCTCCTGGTACGGGGAGTTCATGCGGGAGAACGGTCTGGCCGCCGAGGCGGCCTCCGCGGCCTCCGGCAAAGCCGGCCCCGAAGAACTTGCCGCTCTGCGCGCGAAGATAAAAGCCGGGCGAACGGGAAAGCGTTTTGCCAGCGAGGTCAGAACCGCCCTGCGCGACTCGGGTTTTGAGAAAAAAGGCGTTTTTGTCAGGAGTTCCACCAACTCCGAAGATCTCCCCAATTTTACGGGCGCCGGACTTTACACTACCGTACCAAACGTCAAAGGGGCCGAAGATATCCTGGTGGCGATAAAAACAGTCTGGGCGTCGCTCTGGAACGACAGGGCCTATGAGGCCAGGGAAGTTTTCGGCATCGACCACCTCTCCGTCATGCCGGCCGTACTGGTCCAGGAAGGGGTGGATTCGGACGCTTCCGGGGTAATGATCACGAAGGGAGGCAGCGGCTGCGGCATGGAGCGTTGCGTCGAAATCTCCGCCAAGCGGGGCCTTGGTGTGCGGGTTGTGGAGGGGAAAGCCTCCCCCGAAATGTTCCGCTATTATCCGGCTTCCGGAAAGATCTTTCTCTCCGGACTGTCCAAGGACCCGGTGGCCGTTAAATTCGACAGCGGAGGTGGCGTAAAAAACACGGATTCCGGGCCCGGTCACGGCGTCCTGGATAAAAAGGCGGCGGTCGAGCTTTCACTGCTGGGCCTGGAGATAGAGAAAAAATTCGGCGGAGAGGCCCAGGACATAGAGTGGCTGGTCAAGGACGGGCCGCTATGGAATCGGCGAGCTGGGCCATCGGCTTCAGGACGCCGTCGCGGCTCTTCTCGGGCGCCAGCCGCTCCAGCGACGCGGCGCTGGGCAGTTCTATGTTGACGCTGACACGGTCGGCGTATAGCGCGGCCAGGTCCACCAGCCGCCTGTCGCAGCCGGGTATCACTTTGAGGTGTATATAGCCCGGGAACTTATGTTCCACCCTCAGTTTCCGCGCGGCGCCTATCATCAGCTCCATCGTGTAATCCGGGCTGCGTGCGACGCCGGAGCTCAGGAAGAGCCCCTCGATATAGTTGCGGCGGTAGAAGTCCATGGTCAGCCCGGCTATCTCGCCGGGGGTGAGCAGCGCGCGGGGGGC
>JAVVFK010000222.1:0-3990 GCA_032251015.1 Elusimicrobiales bacterium | reverse complement strand
CTAGGAGACATTATGAAGATAGTCATAGGAGCGGACCACGCGGGCTTCGAGGCCAAGGAGAAGCTCAAGAAGTATCTCCAGACCCTCGGACATGAAGTTACCGATTTCGGCTGCTATTCCGCCGAGCCCGTCGATTTCCCCGACGTGGCCATGCTGGTCGGCGACGCCGTGCGCAAGCACGAGTTCGAGCGCGGCGTGCTGGTGGACGGCTTCAACGGCGCCATGCCGCTGGCCGCCAACAAGGTCCACGGCATCAGGGCCGTGGGCGCCTACGATATAATCTCGGCCCGCTTCGCCGCGGCGCACGAGGACTGCAACGTGCTCTGCCTGGGCGGCAAGACGCACGGCGAGCTGGCGCTGCAGGAGATGCTGCGCGTCTGGCTGACCACCCCTTTCGAGGGCGGCAAGTACCAGAAGCGGCTGGACAAGATAACCGCGATAGAGCAAAGGTGCTGCTAGGCTTTAAATGAAACAGGCCAAGGTCATCGGAAGGGTGTTCTGCGCGCAGCAGTGCTGCGGCATGACGCAGAAGACGATGCTGCTGGTGCAGCCGCTCGACTGGGTCACCGACGCCCCGTCCGGCGATCCGCTGGTGGCCGCCGACACCGTCGGGGCCGGGGCCGGGGAGACCGTCTTCTTCGTATCCTCCCGCGAGGCGATAGTCGCCTTCGAGGGCTGGGAGGGGGAGACCTCCGCTAAGTCGAACCTGCCGCCGGTGGACGCGGCCATAGTCGGCATCATAGACGGCAAGAAGCTCATCTGAATTTATGTTCGTAGGAAAAGTCATAGGCAACGTCTGGGCGACCCGCAAGCATAAGGGGCTGGAAGGTTCCACGCTGCTGCTGGTGAGGCCCGTGGATTCGGCCTGCTCCGGGGATTTTACCGGCGACGCCACCCTGGCGCTCGACGGCGTCGGGGCGGGCCCGGGCGACGTCGTGCTCGTCATGGACGAGGGCGGCGGGGCCAGGAAGATACTCAAGAACCCGAAAGCGCCGGTCCGCACGGTCATCTGCGGAATAGTGGACCAGGTCAGCTGCATCAAAGGGGTAAAGAAATATGCGTGACGAAGAGATAAAGAAAATAGCCGAGGAAGTGGCCCGGATACTGAGGTCGAAGGACGACTCCCTGCCGAAAGGACAGAAGAGCCTGCCTCCCGAAGGCCGCGTTACCATGGGCAGCGCCGGCAAGGTCTTCTCCAACCCTCTCGTGGGAGACCGGCCCGCCGCCCAGGCCCCCGCGCCTAAGCGCAACCCGGAGTGCCGGCTCGAGGAGAACACCTGTTCCGGGACCTGCCAGAACTGCAATCCCCTCAATAATTTCACCGCCCAGCAGGTCAAAAGCATGGGCGTAGAGCGCGTCAGCTTCTGCAATCCCGGCTCCGGCGCCTCTTCCATCGCCGGCATGATAGACCATACCCTGCTCAAGGCCAACGCCATGCAGGAGGAGATCGGCAAGCTCTGCGAAGAGGCCCGCAAATACAAGTTCGCCAGCGTCTGCGTCAACCCCGGCTACGTCGCCATGGCCTCCCGGCTCCTGCGCGGTTCGGGCGTGATGGTCTGCACCGTCATCGGCTTCCCGCTGGGCTCCACCACCCCGACCGTGAAAGCCATCGAGGCCCGCGACGCCATAGCCAACGGCGCCGACGAGATCGACATGGTCATAAACATCGGCGCGCTCAAGTCCGGCAACGACGCGCTGGTCCTGGACGATATCAGGGCCGTGCGCGAAGCGACCCGCGGCAAGTGCCTGAAGGTCATCATTGAGACCTCGTATCTCACCAAGGAAGAGAAGGTCCGCGCCTGCAGGATGTCCAAGCAGGCCCAGGCCGACTTCGTCAAGACCTCCACCGGCTTCGGCTCCGGCGGCGCCACCGTCGAGGATATAGCGCTGATGCGCGAGACCGTCGGCCCCGAGATGGGCGTGAAGGCCTCGGGCGGCATCAAGGACGCCAAGGCCGCCGAGGACCTGATAAAGGCCGGCGCCACCCGCCTGGGCACCAGCGCCAGCATCGCCATAGTTTCCGGCGGCCAGGCCGCCAAAGGACAGTACTGATTTAGAGTCTAGCGGAGGGAAAATATGTCTGAACCTAAAGAAGCGCTGGGAATGATAGAGACCAAGGGCTTTATCGGCATGATAGAGGCCTCGGACGCCATGGCCAAGGCCGCCAGGGTGCGCCTGGTGGGCTATGAGAAGATCGGCTCCGGCTACGTGACCACGCTCTGCGTGGGCGAGGTGGGCGCCGTGCGCGCCGCCGTGGAGGCCGGTTCCGCCGCCGCCCAGAAGGTGGGCGAGCTGGTCGCCGTGCACGTGATACCGCGCCCGGCCGACGACCTGGATAAGTACCTGGCCAAGATCTCCGTAAAGGCCTGAGGAAGGTTACGGGGTCAGGTACCCCATCTTCATGCTTACACGGGGCGATATTGCCGACGCGCTCTATGAGCGTCTCTTCCGGGACCGGCCCGGAGAGGCTCCGGCGCGTCCGGCGAAGAAAGCCCCTCCCGCTAAAAAGGTTTTCCTCAGCGACTGGGAACTCAGGCGCATGATGAAGCCGGGCCAGAAGCGGCTGGCCGTGCCGGCCAACGCGATAGTCAGCCCGCTGGCGCTGGACTGGCTCGATTACAACGGGGTGGAGATAGTCAGAGAGTGAATACGGAACTCGGCATAATCGAAGGTTTTTACGGCGAGCCGTGGAGCCGCGCGGCGCGTCTCCGCCTCATAGATTTCCTCAGGATACACGGTTTCTCCTTCTACATATACGCTCCCAAGGGCGATCCTTACCTGCGCAAAAAATGGCGCGAGCCCATGCCCGCCGAGAGCGAGCGGGAACTCTCGGAACTGGCCGGGGCCTGCCGCCGCGCCGGCGTCAGGTTCGGCGTGGGCCTGAGCCCCTACGAGATGTACCTCTCGCCTTTCGACGCGGCCAATAAAGAACTGCTGCGGGCGCGCATAGAGCTCTTCAACCGCGCAGGCGTCGATAAGCTCTGCCTGCTGATGGACGATATGAAGGGCGATCTCCCCGGCCTGGCGGAGCGCCAGGTAGAGATAGTGAACTGGGCCGCGGGCCTCTCGACGGCGGAGCAGGTCGTTTTCTGTCCCACTTTCTACTCTTACGACCCGGTGCTGGAAAAACTTTTCGGCAAAATGCCGGAAGGTTATCTGGAAGCGCTGGGGCGCGGCCTGGACGAAAAAGTCAGCGTCTTCTGGACCGGCGAGCTCGTATGTTCCAGGTCCTATACCGCGGAGCACCTGGGCGCCGTGGCGGCCACGCTCGGCCGCAAACCCTTCCTCTGGGACAATTACCCCGTCAACGACGGCCCGCGCATGTGCAGGTTCCTTCACCTGCGTCCCTTCACCGGCCGCCCCGCCTCCATCGGCGCCAGCCTGGCCGGGCACGCGGTCAACCCGATGAACCAGGTCACGCTTTCCAAAATATCGGCGCTGACGCTGAAGGCTTCCTACGAGAACGGTCCGGCTTACGACCCGGAGAAGGCCTTCCTCGGCGCCGCCGCGGCCGTGACCAGCGCCGATATGGCCGCGCGGCTGGCCGCCGACACCCCGCTTTTCATGGACAGGGGCCTGGACGGCATGACGGAGGCCGAAAAAGCCGCGAAACGTAAGGATTACGCCCCGTTCCTGGCTTCGGAGGAAGGCGAGACCGCCGCCGCCGCCCGGGAGGTCGTCGACTGGCTCGACGGCGGGTACACCGTGACGAAAGACCTTTTTCTGACGCAATAAAGAGAGGACATCATGTACAACACCAGGAAGAGCAGGTTCGTTCTGGGCATAGCCGGAGGCTCCGGTTCGGGCAAGACCACGCTGGCCCGGCGTCTTATAAGCGAGTGCCGGAGGATAGGGATAGAAGGGGAGCTCTTCTCGCTGGACAATTACTACCGCCCCCTGACCCACCTGAACTTCGAGGAACGCAAGAACTACAATTTCGACCATCCCGACGCCATAGACGCGTCGCTGGCCGCCAAGCAGCTCGGCGAG
>JAVVFK010000221.1:0-4025 GCA_032251015.1 Elusimicrobiales bacterium | reverse complement strand
GTGGAGATAAGTTCCAAGGGCGTCGGCCCCAAGAAGATCAAGGGCAGCGTCACCTCCAAGGACATCGTGATGTTCTCCCGTCAGCTCTCCACGCTGGTCTCCGCCGGCGTTCCCATCGTGCAGGGTCTCAGCATACTGGAGCAGCAGGCGGATAATCCGGCTTTCGGGGCGGTGCTTACCGCGCTGCGCACCGATATCGAGTCCGGTCTTTCCATCGCCGAGGGCATGCGCAAGCACCCCAAGGCCTTCAGCGACCTCTATGTCGCCATGATAAAGGCCGGCGAAGTGGGCGGCATCCTGGACACCATCCTGGAGCGCCTCTCTTCCTATCTCGAAAGTTCCGAGGCCTTAAAGGCCAAGGTCAAGAGCGCCCTGATGTACCCCGCGGTGGTGCTCAGCGCCGCGGCGCTTATCACGATATTCCTGATAGTCTTCGTTATTCCCATCTTCAAGGATATCTTCGGCGGTTTCGGCGCCGAACTGCCCTTCCTGACCCAGCTGATCATAGACATCTCGGACCTCCTGAGGAAATACATACTTGTGCTGATCGCGCTCGGCGGCGCCGCTTTCTGGGGGCTCAAGAAATGGGCGGCCACCCCGAAAGGCCACAGGACCATCGACGATATTTCGCTGAAGCTGCCCATCTTCGGCATCCTGCTGAAGAAAGTGGCAGTGGCCAAGTTCACCCGCACGCTGGGCACGCTTATAAAGTCGGGCGTGCCGATACTCCAGGGCCTGGAGACCGTCGCCCAGACGGCCGGCAACAAGGTCATAGAGGAAGCCATAAACCAGAGCCGCGATTCCATCAAGGAAGGCGGCCGCATTTCTGACCCGCTCCGCAAGGCCGGCATTTTCCCGCCCATGGTGATACAGATGATCAGCGTGGGAGAGGAGACCGGCGCGCTCGACAACATGCTCACCAAGATAGCCGACTTCTACGACGCGGAAGTGGATACCGCGGTGAAGGGCCTGACCTCGATGATAGAGCCGCTGATCATGATAGTGCTCGGCGTGGTCATAGGCACCATCGTCATAGCCATGATGATGCCGATGTTCGGCCTCGGAGAGATGGTCGGCTGATCCCGTCCGCGCGAAATAAAAAATCCGGGGACAGTATATTTAATTCCGATTTATTTCCGGAATTAAATATACTGTCCCCGGATTTTTATTCTCTTTCTTTTTTCAGGAGGGTTATCTTGGCGCGCGTTCCGCCGGGGGCGGAGAAGCCGCCCGGGCTGCCGTCGGACCTTATCACGCGGTGGCAGGGCACCAGCGGCGCGAAAGGGTTCTTCCCCAGCGCGTTGCCCACGGCCCTGACCGAGCCGGGGCGGCCTATCTTCTCCGCTATCCATTTATAGCTCCGGGTCTCTCCGGAAGGTATGGTCATGCAGGCCTTCCACACGGCCCGCTGGAAAGGCGTATAGGCCTTCATCGCTTCAAGTATCTTTTTCCGGTCCATGTCATCCTTCCAGTTCTTCCCTGCCGCGCAGTCCGCGGTGATAGGTTATGCCGAAGCGGTGAGCTTCGTCGCGCAGGGACTGCAGCAGGCGCAGCGCCGGGTCCCCGGCGGGAAGCCGCAGCGGCTCCGGCCTGCCGGGGACCATTATCTCCTCGAATTCCTTGGCCAGCGAGACGATAGGGACGCCGACCCCCGCCAGTTTCGCGGCCGCGAGCGCGGCGGAGAGCTGGCCCCTGCCCCCGTCTATGAGCAGCAGGTCCGGCAGAGGCTCTCCGCTCTTGCGCAGTGCCGAGAGACGCCTGCCGACTATCTCTCCTATCATCGCAAAATCGTCCGAGCCTCCCTCCGGCAGCGCGGTCCTTATTTTGTACCGCCTGTAATGGGGCTTATGAGGTTCGCCTTCGCGGAAGCAGACGGAAGAGCCCACCGGCTGCCGGCCGAAGAGGCTGGAGGTGTCGAACGCTTCTATGTGCAGCGGGGGGGACTTGAGGTTCAGCAGTTCGGCCAGGCGAGTAGCGCCCCGGCTCCTGTCCACGGTCCAGTCGATGGAGGCCGGGTCGAGGCGCCTTATCATGGTGCGCTCGGACATGTGGTCCAGCGCCGCGAGCATATCGCGGAAAAGGGCGGCGCCCTCGTAGTCGCGCGCGGCCGAGCCGCGCTCCATTCCCCGCCTGAACTCCTTCTCCAGCGCGGCGAAGTCCCCTTCGAAGAAGCGCTTCACCCGCAGCGCCAGCGCGCGGTAGGCGCGGAACGATATCCGCCCGTCGCAGGGCGCGGTGCACTGCCCGGTGTGGTAATAGAGGCAGGCGTTTATCCGGCGGCGGTCCAGCGGTTTTTTTCTCGAAAAGTCCCAACGGCAGTAGCGCAGGTTTATGAATCCCGTGCGCCAGAGATAGGCCAGCAGCTTCTTGAGCGGTTCGGCCTTGGGATAGGGCCCGAATATCAGGTCCCCTTTCGCGCCGGGCGAGCGCGTCATGAAGACCCGCGGGAAATCCTCGGACATGGTCAGCCGTACGCGGGCGTAGGATTTGGAATCCTTCCACATCGCGTTGAAGAAAGGCTGAAGGCGGCCGATGAGGTCGCGCTCCAGCAGCAGCGCGTCCTTCTCCCCGGAACAGGGGATATAATCTATGACCTTTATGAGGGGGACCAGGTTCGGTATCTTCCAGCCGCCTTTTTCTGCGGCGCCTTTCATGAAATACTGGGCGACGCGGCGCCGTAGGTCCTTGGCCTTACCGACGTAGAGCACCGTGCCCGCGGCGTCCTTAATGAGGTATACGCCGGGAGAGGCCGGGAGGGAGGAGTAGTCCATCACCGCGTTCCCCGCCCGCGCAGGCCGAGCAGTTCGCGCGCGCCGCCCGCGCCCATGGCGCGCAGAATAAGGAAATACAGCCAGACGCCGGCCGGCACCAACAGCGCGACCGACGCCAGCGGGGGCAGGTCCGCCGTCAGGCGCGCGCCCGCCGCGCAGGCCAGCCCCATCGCGGCCGAGGCCGTCAATATCCTGGCGAGGAAAGCGCCTAGCCCGGGCCGGAAGGCGCCCGGGACCCGCCTGGCCAGCAGCAGCGCGAAACCGGCGCCCGCGGCCAGGGAACTGATGGCGGTGGCCAGGGTGAGCCCCGGCGCTCCCATCGAGGGGGCCAGGACGAGGCAGAGGGCCGCGTTAAGCGCCACCTGCAGGGCGACCACCCACAGGGGGGTGACAAGGTCGCCCAGCGCGTAGAAGACCGAGGCCGCCAGCTTGTTGAAAGCGTAGCCGGCGAGTCCCGCGGAGAGGCAGGCCAGAACGGCCGCGGTCAGCGCGCTCATCTCCGGGGTGAACCTGCCGTGCTCGAAGAGCGCGCGCGTGACCGGCAGCGCCAGGGTTATGAGCCCCGCGGTGGCCGGCAGTATGATGACGGCCGTGAGCCGTAAAGCGGAATCGAGCGTGGTCCGGAATCCTTCCGGGTCGCGCTGCAGCAGTCCTCCAGAGAGTGACGGCAGGGCCACCGCGGCGGAGGCGGAGGCGAAAAGGGATACAGGGAACTGCGCCAGTCTCGAAGCGTTATGTATCGCGGTTATAGAGCCGGCCTCCATGAAACTGGCGAAGAAGGCGTTGACCAGCAGCGAGAGCTGGTCCTGCGCCGCGGCCAACAGGGCCGGCAGGGCCATGGCCAGGAGGCGGAGGGCGGCGGGATCGGCCAGTGGGTTGGAAAGCCGCGGCAGGTAGCCCGCCCTCGCGGCGGCGGGAAGCAGGATGGCGCATTGCAGCAGGCCCGAGGCCGACGCCGCCGCCGCCAGGCCTATCATCTTCTGCTCCATCGTAAAGCCCGCGCCCAAAGGGGAGGCGGCCAGGCCGAGATAGGCCAGCACCGCCGCCGAGAAGGAGGCGGCGGCCGCCTGCGGCAGAAAAAATCTCTTTTCGGTGTTGAGCGCCCCCTGCAGCATGGCGGAGGCCGACACGAGCACCACGTGGGGCAGCAGTACGGCGGTCAGCAGCACCGTCAGCGCCAGCAGCGCCGGGTCGGCGGCGAAGCCGCGTGCCGTCAGCAGCACCAGTTCCCGCCTGAAAAGGAAGGCGGCCAGG
>JAVVFK010000220.1:0-4034 GCA_032251015.1 Elusimicrobiales bacterium | reverse complement strand
GGAGAAGGACGGTTTCCGTTTTGACCTGGGGCCGTCCATACTCACGATGCCGCATATTTTCAGCGCGCTTTTCGCGCGGGCGGGCAAGCGCATGGAAGATTACGTGACGATAGAGGAGCTGCGGCCCCACTGGCGGAACTTCTTCGAAGACGGTTTCACCTTCGACTTCACCCCCGACTCCCGCCTGATGGAGAGCGAACTGAAAAAATTCCCCGACGGGGGCCGCGGCTTTCACTCCTTCCTGGAATATTCCCGCCGCCAGGACCTGCTGACCGAAGAGGGGTATTTCAGGTATGGCTATGATACTCTGAGCGAGATGCGGGCCGGTTACGGCAATCTCCGCAGCCTCTTCGGCTTCGACTGGACGCGGTCCATGGACGCCGGGGTCCGGGCGCACGTGAAAGACCCGCGCCTTGTCGATGCCCTGAACTATTTCATCAAGTACGTCGGGTCGTCGCCTTACGACGCGCCCGGCACCATGAACCTGCTCGCCCACGTTCAGTTCGGTTACGGGCTATGGTACGTTTCCGGCGGCATGTACCGGATGGGGCTGGCGCTGGAGCGCCTGGCCCGCGAGGCCGGGGTGGATCTCAACTACGGCGCCGAGGTCTCCTCTATAGAGAAGGAGGGGGACCGGGTCACGGGGGTGCTCCTGAAGGACGGCGCCCGGGCCGAAGCCGACGCCGTAGTTTCCAACATGGAAGTCATTCCCGCTTACAGGGAACTGCTCGGGGAGGACGAAAGTTTCATGCGCTCGCTGGATAAATTCGAGCCGGCCTGCTCGGGGCTCGTCATCGACCTGGGGATAAAGGGCTCCTACGACCGGCTGGCCCATCATAATTTCTTCTATTCCGATTCTCCGCGGGAGCATTTCGACGCCGTCTTCCGCAAAAAAGAGCTCTCCTCCGATCCGACCATATACCTGGTCGCGCCCTGCGTCACGGACCCTTCGGCGGCGCCCCCCGGCTGCTCGGTGCTCAAGATACTGCCCCATATACCGCACGTGAGGGAGGAGCGTCCGCTGACGCGCGAGGACTACGCCGCTTTCCGCGACGTGGTGCTGGCCAAGCTCGAGCGAATGGGCCTCGAGGGGCTGCGCTCGCGCATAATCACCGAGGACCTCCTGACCCCGAACGACATCCGGTCCATGTACTATTCCAACAAGGGCTCCATCTACGGCGTGGTCTCGGACCGGAAAAAGAACGGTGCTTTCCGCGCTCCCAAGCGCAGCCCAAAATACTCAAATCTCTTTTTCGCGGGCGGCAGCGTCAACCCCGGCGCGGGCATGCCGATGGTCGCCCTCTCGGGCATGCTCGCCTGCGACATGCTTACGGGGAAAATAAAGGAGAATTAGGCGATGAAGCTCTCCAGGCTTTTTTCGAAAGGCGACCTGTCGGGTTTCTGGGCGCTGCTGGCCGACAACCTGGCCAATATCGTCATCATAGCCGGCGTCTGCAAGGGCGTCTTCAAAATGCCCGACGAAGTGGTCTTCGGAAGGATAGTGCCCGGGATAGGCGTGGCGCTGCTGGCCGGCACCGCGGCCTACGCCTGGATGGCGATGCGGCTGGCCGAGAAAGAAGGCCGCGACGACGTTACGGCGCTGCCCTACGGGATCTCCACCCCGATAATGTTCGTCTATCTTTTCGGCGTGATCGGGCCGGTATATTTCAGGACCGGGGATCCCATCGCGGCCTGGCAATGCGGCATCGCCGCGGCTTTCATCGGCGGCCTGCTCGAGATGGTCGGGGGCTTCATCGGGCCCTGGATAAAGAGGCATACCCCGCGCGCGGGCATGCTGGGCACGCTGGCGGGCATCGCCATAGTCTGGATAGCGACGATCCCCTTCGCCGAGATAATGGAGCACCCTCTCATCGGCTTCATCTCCCTGTCGATAATCCTGCTGGGGTTGGTGGCCGGCGTACGACTGCCCTTCGGACTGCCCGCGGGTCTTGCGGCCATACTGGCCGGCACGGCGGTGGCCCTGGCCACCGGCGCGTCGAAGTTCTCCGCGGCGGGAATAGGCTTTCATCCGCCGCTCCTGCTGCCCGCGGACCTGATAGCCGGGCTCGGCCTGATCCTCAGCAACCCGTCTATAATCGCGGTGATACTGCCGATAGAGATCTACAATTTCATCGAAACGATGAACAATGTCGAGTCGGCCGAGGCGGCCGGAGACAGGTACCCGGTGCGCCGGGCCCAGATGCTCGACGGGCTAGGCACGATTATCGGGGGGCTTTTCGGCTCGCCGTTCCCTACCACCGTGTATATCGGCCACCCCGCGTACAAGCGGCTCGGCTCGCGCAGCGGCTACGCGCTGGCCGTCGGAGCCGTCCTATTCCTCGCGGCGGGATCGGGAATGGTAAACTTCCTCTACGGCCTTATCCCCGTGGCGGCCGTGGCGCCAATACTTGTGTTCGTCGCGATGATCATAGCGGCGCAGGCCTACATCTGCGTTAAACCCTCGCACGCGCTGGCCGTATCCATAGCGCTGGTCCCGCACGTGGCCGACCTGGTCTATAAGCAGGTAAGCGGGGCCATAAGCGGCGTCGGCGGCTACGCCGCGGGGCTCGCGGGCGCGGGCGAGGCGGGGGGATTCCTCTCGGGACTGGCCTCCGGCGCCGTGCCGCAGGCCCTGAAAGACCACCTGCTCTCTTCGGGCGGACTGCATCTGCAGGGCCTGGCGGCGCTAAGCCAGGGCGCGATAATCTCGGGGCTCCTGTGGGGATCGGTCTGCGCTTCGCTTATAGACTGCCGCTACGCGGCCGCGGCCTGGTTCTCCTTCGCCGCCGCCGCGCTGGCGGCATGCGGGTTCATCCATTCCCCGGCCGCCGGATTCGATCTCACCTCGCCTTTCTTCTGGTCCTACCTGCTCATGACGGTCTTCTTCGCCGTCTGCGCCAGGCTCCGGCTTAAATGCCATCTCGAAGACTTCTCGGAAATGATGCTGGGCAAAGAAAAGAACCGCTGAACCCGGGGGAAAGGCCGTAGATCAAAAAGGCCCGCGTAAGCGGGCCTTTTCCTTGCGCGAAGCGCGGAGGTTTCAGTAAACGGCCTCCTGTTTCTGCAGTTTGGCCGTCAGGCCTTTTGCCTTGAGCAGGCGCAGGTAAGCCTTATCTTTGCCTCCCAGAACCGTTATCATTATCTCCATGGTCTCGCTGCCCAGCAGCGGCTCGTTCCAAACGAAAGGCCGGTCGTAGAGAGTCGAGCCTTTATGGTCGCTAAGGACCAGGCGCCCCTTGAACGAACGCAGCGTGCGGGTGGAAAGGTTCTGGAAATAGAGGTAAAGGTTCAGGCCGAACTTGTCGCCTTCCACCACGTTGCGCTTGCGCAGGAACTGCACGATGACCGGCACCGCCGGCTCTTTGCGCACGACGGGGGCGGCGGTCCGCGCGGGCGCGCGCCCGCCCTCGAGCACGGTGACGCGGGTCTCCAGGCGCTGGACGCGCACTTCGACGCCGCGCACCCTTTCCTCCGTCACTTCCGCGCCGGCGCGCGCCGCGGCCGACAGGCACAGGAGGACCGCGAGAAGATAAAACCTCATAGATGAATTATAGCAGGAATGACCTGAATATCCAGAGGCGGCCGGGGTCAGGGAGTCTTGGCCGCCGCGAAGAGACGGTCAAATTCGCCGGCGTAGACCTGGACATAATAGGGTTCCATGATGAGAACGGTGTTCTCCGCGTTCTTATCCTCGGCCGTCGCCGACCAGTTGAAGGCGCCGTTTATCAGCAGCCTCCCGTCCAGGACCGCGAACTTGTTGTGCATCTGGCCGCGCTCGGTGCGGCCCTTGGAGAAGCGGAGATCGAAGCGGCTCTTGAGCGCGTCTTGGAAGAAAGGGAAGCTGGAGCCGGCGTTATGCAGGAGCTTCACGTTCACGCCGCGGGCGGAAGCGCGCACCAGGGCGGACATTATCGGCTCCGAGGTCAGCGTGAACATCGCGATCTTTATCTCGGAACCGGCGGCGCCTATGGCCTTGATTATGGCCGCCTCGGTACCGCCGCGGGGGGAGAAAGCGTAGCGGGGGAGATAAGTCC
>JAVVFK010000021.1:0-18822 GCA_032251015.1 Elusimicrobiales bacterium | reverse complement strand
GACGCCAAGGCCGCCGTCGAGTCCACCCTTTCCGAACTGCTGGCCGAGCGCAAGGAACGCGCCGAGGCCGCCCGGCGGATCAAGGAACTCGAACGCAAGAATACCGAGATGAGCGAGGAACTCTCCGCCGCCAAGGCGGCCTGGGACGCCGAGCGCACCCAGTGGAAAGAACTCTGGGAGCGCGAGCGCTCGGTCTGGGAGACCCACCGCCAGGAATTCGCCGTCTGGGAGGAGCGCCTGCGCTCCGAGCGCCAGGCCTGGCTGGAGAAACTGCGCGGCGAGGAAGAGAAGGGTCTCGGCTACGCCGAGGGCCTGTCCAAAGTGCTCAAGGATTCCTCCGAATGGTCGCAGAAAGTCACGCAGGTCCTGCAGCTTTACGCGCTCAAGGGCGTGGAACTGCCTAAAGTTTTCGTCTCCACGCCTTCGGGCCCCGTCGAGCGGACCCGCGGCCTGCGCCGCGCCTTCATGATGGCCGGCGCCGCCCTGGTCCTGCTGGCCGGTACCGCCCTCTACATACACGATTACCGTTCCAAGCCGCATTTCGAAATGCTGCAGTCCTGGCCCCTGGACCTTAAAGGGGTATCTTATATAGCCGGCTCGGACGAGGGTCTCTGGCTGGCCGACTGGGAACATGGCCTGGTCCTTAAAGACCGCAAGGACATGGCCACGCTGCGCCGCCTGGACGGCTCCAACGGCGTTCCTCTGCGCGCGGCCGCCGTGGCGCCGCTATCCGGCTCGGTCTGGGCGCTGGACCTGGCCCAACTTAGGCTGGTCCGCAAGGAGTCCGTCTCGGGCCGCGAGCTCGACAGCGTCCGTACCCCCGGCCCGGCGCCGCAGGGCCTGGCCCATGACGGCCACAGCCTCTGGTCCTTCGACGCCGCCTCGGGCCTGTTCTACCGCCACGGCCCCGACCCGTCCAGGGGCGCGTTGGCCAGCTACGAGATCAAGGGCGTAAAGACCGTCAAGGCCATGCAGTGGGCCGGCGGACGGTTCTGGGTCCTGGCCGGCGACGGCGAACTCGGGATATACGATTTCACCCACGAGGGCTTTAAGAAAGTTTCGGGCACGGACCTGGGCCCTGCCGCGGAGGGCTTCTGGCTGGACGGCAAGAATTTCTGGACGCTGGAGAAAGCCAGGGACTCCTCGCTGATGGAGCTCAGCAAGAGCAGTCTTAAGTTATATTGATTGATAAGACGGCAAAATGCGAAAATCAAAGGGAATAAGGGGACAGTATATTTAATTCCCGGCCAACGGGAATTAAATATACTGTCCCCGGAATAGGAACGGAGCCTGAGATTATGAAAAACAGGATTTTAGCGGCTATACTCGCGGCGGCGGGACTCTTGTCCGCCTCCCCGGCACTGGCCCAGCAACTCTATATATCCGACATCCAGGTGCGCTACGATGCGTCGGTGGCTAATTCCTGGTGCAACGCCACCACCGATCCCAGCGCCTCCAGCGGCCAGGATTTCTCTTTTTTCACCAATGGCGTCACAGGCGACCCCAATATCTATTCCGCGAAGATAGAGTACGACCGTCCCAGGGCGGCGGCCGCATATCCGGGCGGCTGTCTCAAGCTCTGCGCGCAGATACAGTGCGTCGTTCCCAGCACGCCGACCACCTTCGGCATAGACGAGCTTTCCTTCGAGATATTCAAGTTCGGTCCCGGCGGCAATCCGCTGGACCCCGCCTCGACCCCGCCCATAAAAACGATAAACCTTTACAATATCGGCACGTGCTCCCAGACCAGCGGCGACCCCGCCACCCAGACCATCGGCGGCGCCAACTATTATTACTGCACCGCCTGGGACGGCGGTTATAACCTGAACGGCACCCTGGGCAAGACCAACGGCCAGTACGGTTTCCGGGCCACGGTAAAGACCAACCAGGTCTCCGCCACGGCCGGAAACATTTCTATAAGCCAGACCGCCGCCTACCCCGGTGAGAGCCAGTACCCTATAAACGTCGACGTTATCAATGTCCACGCCGTGAAATCCAGCCCCACCGTCGTGGGCAAGATAACCGGCGTGGCGGCACAGCCTTACAATATACTCTACCGCCTCTCCAAGGACGCCACCACTACCATCAAGATATTTCCGACCAACGCCACCTCTTTCGGCCCGCTGGCCAGGACCATCGTCGACGGCCTGCCGCGCGTGGGCGAAGGTACGCCGGACGGTACGCTGACCAACGGCGATTTCTGGGACGGCCGCGACGACCAGGGGCGCATGCTCCCTTCGGGCGTGTACGCCGTGTACATAAACGCCGTCGGCTACGACTTTTTCGGCTCGGATATAACCTGGGGCGCCACCACCTATATCTCGCTCGACCCGCTGCAGGTAACCGACGTGGCCATAAAGCCGCTGGGGGCATCGTCCACCGACCTGGCCACCATCAGCTACATGCTCACCGAGTCCGCGACCGTTTATGTCGATATATACCCGCCCGGCACTTCTTTCGGGGACATAAACCAGTCGCCTCCCACTACGCCCAGTCAGACCATACTGCGCCGGATAGTGGAGCATAAGGACCGGCGGACGACCGTCTCCAGCATCTGGGACGGCCGTGATTCGAACGGCAGCCCCGTCTGCGACGGCGACTATGTCTACGCGCTCTGGGCCGAACTCCCGTCCTCGGCGGCTCCCGGAGGGTCGGTCAGGACGAGGAAGACCATGGTCGGCGTGGTTCCCGTCTCGCGGGGCCTGCCGCTGAACCTGCTTACCCCGTCCTCCACGGTCATAGGCTCCAGTCCCACCGCGGCCGGCCTTGACCCGTTCTACTTCCGCTATACCCCCCAGCGCGACGCCATAGTCAACCTGACCATCAAGGAGATGAACGGCGGAACGGTGGTCAGGAGGCTGGTGCGCGACGAGGTGCGCTTCGCCAACTTCTCCAACCGCGATATCTGGGACGGCAAGGACGATAGCGGCAATTACGTCTCCAGCGGCACTTACCTGGCCGAGCTGGCCACCACCGACCCGCTGCTTTGCTCCGCGACCAAGACCTCCACGGTCACCGCCATAATACCGGCCAACCTGTTCCGCGTGGTGGACGTGCGCAGCACCTCGTTGCTGGGCGGCACCTCCGCCTTCGCGACCGTCGCGTTCGAGATGTCGCAGACGATGTGGATCGATCTTAAGGTCTACCCGGCCGGCACCACCGTGGCCGCCAACGACTGGCC
Source organism: Elusimicrobiales bacterium (assembly GCA_032251015.1). Classification (GTDB taxonomy): domain Bacteria; phylum Elusimicrobiota; class Elusimicrobia; order Elusimicrobiales; family UBA9959; genus UBA2231. The sequence continues at coordinate 15,641 of JAVVFK010000021.1, read as the reverse complement.
CTGGGAGAGCGGTATGCCGCCGCCGGTGTATTCGGTCTCCGGGATCAGGCCCGGCCGTTTCCGCATAACCGAGTTCTGGGACGGCCGCAATTCGGACGGGGGCCTCGTCCCCGACGGCCGCTATCCTTTCACGCTGGTCGCCAAGAGCAGCGGCACGGCCGGCACCCAGATGATGTACGCCACCGACAGGGTCAGCGGCTATATAGATGTCACGCGGGGGCAGATAATCTTCTCCGGCTTCGACGTCATCCCGTCCATCCCGACTATGCACAACTCCAGCGACGTGGTGAAGCTGCCGCCCTATGAAATCACCTACGTGCTTAACCGCCAGAGCTTGGTCACGGTCCAGGTCCTGAAGTCGATGCAGGTGGTAGCCAACATAGTCAGCGGCGGCATACGCGACGGCGATATGATCTACCAGGAATACTGGGACGGCAAGGACGATAACGGCAATTACGTGCCGGGCGGCGCCTATAACGTGCGCATCACGGCCGAGGACCTGAAGGCGCAGCTCACCTCCCGCGCCACGGCCCAGATGACTATAGACGTCTTCCCGCTCCGCATCTTCGACGTCTCCATAGTGCCGCTGACGGCGGAAAACCCGGCCATCATCTCCTACCAGGTCTCCGAGGCCATGAAGATGGCGACCAAGATCTACAAGCCGGGCACCAACCGCAACAACCTGTCCGATCCGGGGGCGGAGGCTCCCGGTACGCTGGTCAAGCGGATAATAGGCGTCAGGCCGGCCCGCACGCCGATAACCGAATACTGGGACGGCACGGACCTGACGCTCACACGCGTGCCCGACGGAACCTACGTGTTCCAGATTTACGGTTCAACGGACACTTCGAACATCAATACGCTCGACGGTTCCGTCACCAACCTGACGGCGCTGGCCGACGACGTAGTGACGGCCAATATCCCGCTGACCAAGAGCGGGGTCGTGGACCTTTGCGGCGATTTCACTTCGGGCTCCTTCTTCTACCCCAATCCGTACACGGGGACCTCGGGGAAGTTCCGTCTCAAGGCGCCGATAAGCGGCACTATAAACCTGAGGATGTACAACCTGGCCGGCGACCTGGTCTATAAGTACGACTTCGGCGCCCAGGAGGGCGACAATACCGTGGAGCATCCCTGGGGGCGCGTCAATACGGCCGGCAAGACCGTGGCGCCGGGGGTCTACCTGGCGGTGCTGCGCTTCGAGGCCACGCAGGGCACCAGGGAAGTCTGCCAGACGGTCAAGAAGATACTGATACCTTAAGCGCGTGGATCCGGAACAAAGGTGGAACCTATTATGAAGAATATCAAAGGTCCTAATAAGCGGCTGCCGGCGGCACTCCTGGCCGCCGCGCTCTGCTGCGCGCCCTCCTTTCTCGGCGCGGCCGACGACAGCGCGGGCACCTACGGGGCCGTGTTCATGAAGATCCCCACGGGCTCGCCCAGGGCGCAGGCGCTGGGCAACTCCGGCGCGGCTCTTGTGGAGGGCGCCGAGGCCATCAATATAAACCCCGCCGGCATCGCCACCTCCCAGCTGCGCGAGGTCAGTTTCTCCTACCTCAGCTGGTTCGGCGGCTACGGCGGCCAGTATATGGCCTATGTGCACCCGATAGGGCAGTCGGTCATCGGCCTCAACCTCGCCTACTACAGCATCGAGGATTTCGACGTGCGCGATTCGGCCGGCATCCCGCAGTATTCCACCGACGTGAAAGTGCGCAACGCCTACGCCACGCTGGCGCTGGCCAAGTCCTTCTTCCTGGAGCGGTTCTCGCTGGGGGCCTCGGTCAAGAGCGTGCTGGAGGACAATTACAGCGAGTCCTACCAGAACTACGTCTTCGACCTCGGGGCCTCGCTGCGGCTGGGGCGCAAGCTTTCCTTCGGCTGGAGCGGCCAGAATTATTCCGGCAGCGAGAACGAGGTGGTCCAGATACAGCGCCTGGGGGCCGTCTTCTCTCCCAACCCCTTCTTCACTTTCGTGGTGGAGAACAAGAAATACAGCGACCGCGACGACTCCAGCCTGGGCGGCGGCGTGGAGTTCAGCCTGCCCGAGGAGGTGCTGCAGGTGGGCAAGGTCTCCTTCCGGGCGGGTTATACGGATACAAGCGATTTCGGCAAGAGTTACGACGACTCGCTCGACCGCTTCGGCCTCACCGAGGCCAGCGGCTGGAGTTTCGGCCTCGGTATCTACACGGCCCAGTCCCTGGGCTACGGTATCGGTATCGACTACGCCCTGGTCCCCTATGGCGCCCTGGGCAAGTCCAACCAGATCTCGGTCAAGATGCAGTTCTGAGCGGCAAAAAGATGAAGGACCCGGCAAAAAAGCGGAGGGGAGGCGGCACGAGGCGCGGTCAGACCGCGGTGGAGTATATCCTGGTGACTACCGCCCTGCTGCTCGCCTTCGTCATGATATACCGGGTCATGCAGTGGTATCTGACCAACCAGTTCCGGGACGGCGGCCTGATAATAATGCGGAAATACGAGGCGGCGCCCTGACCCTTCACGGACGGGCCGCGGCGGCCGGCGGCGCTAAATAATATATAATTCTTTTGATATAGAACTCTGCGGAGGTTTCAATAATGAAACTGCTTAAGAACAGGAAAGGTCAGAACACTGTGGAATACCTGCTGATGCTCGCGGTCGTGGTGGGTGTGGTGCTCATCGCCGGCATGGCGCTGAAGAACTACATGCCGGGGCTCTTCCAGAGCATACAGGGTATGATCAGCGGCGCGGCCAGCTCCCTTGGCGCGAGCGGCGGCAACAGGTAAGAGAAGTTTCCGGCCCGGACCGCGGACCGGAGGTCCCGGCCGTCCTCTTCGGGGGGCGGCCGGGAGCCAATATTATGACGGACCGGCCCCCGGTCCGCCGGAAGGCATGGTATGAGGCGAGCGATACGGAAGAAAGGACAGGTCACCGTGGAGCTGCTGCTGGTGCTCCCGGTCTTCATGCTGATGCTCTTCCTCATAATGGAGCTCGGCAACCTGGCCTTCCAGACCATCCTGGCCCATCATAGCGCCTACGAACTGGCCCGCATCGGGTCGCTGGTGGCGGGGCCCAGGGGGGGAGAACCCTCCAATAACTGCGACAAGGGCAAAGCCGAGATAAAGATGAGGGACGTGCTTTGCGACATGTTCGCCAACTGCAACAATATCACGGTGACGGCGGAATGCGTCTGGACGGGACGGGACAGGCAGGTCCAGGACACGGGCCTGACGCACGACAATCACGACCTCCAGGTCACCATGATCTACCCGGCCAGGCTGGTGTTCCCCGGCGCGAACTATATCCTGTCGGACCCGCCGAGACAGAAGCATTCCAAGGCCATCAGGGTCATGATGCGGATGCCGGTGGAGAAGCCGTTCCGGCAGTAGCGCGGTAGCAACGATTTAACAGTAATTTAACACCCCTGTAACGGGGGTCCGGTAAACTATAAGCCAGAGGTGCTCCGTTTATGGAAAAGAAAGGATTCCTTCTGCCGCTCCTGTTAGCGCTCGGCGCGGCCATGATCTACTGGTGGATACTCTCTCAGAAGGAGAAGAACCTGGCCAAGGCCTACGAGGTCGGCCAGGTCCTGGTGGCCCGCTTCGACCTGCCTGCCCGCACGGTGATAAAAGAGGACCTGGTTGAGGTCATACAGGTCCCGCGCAAGTACATGCAGCAGGACGTCTACGAGGTCCGCAGCCCCTCCGACATCAAGCATGTCTCCAATCTGGTCACCGCCATCCGCATACCCAAGGGCAACCAGGTAACGCAGAGCGCGCTCCTGTCGCTGAGCCCGGAGGCGGGCCTCAGCGTGAAGGTCCCGCCCGGCTATCGCGGCTGCATACTGCCGATGGAGAACGAACTGCTCCGGCTGGTAAAGCCCGGCGACCGGGTGGACGTGCTGGTAACTTTCGACGCCGTCATGGGCGACAGCCGCAAGGAAAAGGTCACGGCGACCATCCTGCAGAACGTGCTTGTTCTGGGCGTGGGCACCAACCTGGGGCAGGGCATGTCGGGCGACCTGGCCAGGGACAAGGCCTCCAAGGAGGCCGCCGGGCAGGCTTTCTCGGACAAGGGAGTGCTGAGCCTGGCGCTCAACCCCAACGAGGCGCAGTACCTTTCGCTCTCCGCCAAGACCGGCGAGGTCGCCGTAGTGGTGCGCGGCCTGGGCGACATAGAACTGCATCCGATGGAGATAGCCAGCTTCAGGAAGCTGATAAAGTAGGCCCCGGAGGATTTAGATGATACGAACGATACTGCCCCTCGCTTTCGCCGCCCTGCTGGCGGCGCCGGCGCAGGCCCAGAAGACCCAGATGGTGGCCGTCAGCGCGGACATCGTGGAGATAAGCGGTTCCATCCAGAAGACGCGCGGCTTCTCCTGGAACCAGCTCTTCGAGTTCAGCGAGAAATCGATACCCGGCATCATCCGCCTGGGCGAGTTCGAGCGCAAGACCCAGTTGAGCACCTCGCTCAAACTCCTGGAAACGGAGGGCAAGGCTCAGTTGCTCTCCAACCCCAAGGTCATAGCCAAGAGCGGCTCGCAGGCCAACTTCACGGTCGGCGGCGAGGTCCCGGTCCCCTATTCCAACAACCAGGGCGTGGGCGCGGAGTTCAAGAAGCACGGCGTCATCCTGCAGGTCCTGCCGGTGGTCCTGACCGACAAGAAGGACACCGTGGACGTGCAGATAGCCCTGGAGGTCTCCAACCCGGACTATTCCAAGCCCGTGGTCGTGGGCGGAACCACTATCCCTTCGATGATAACCCGGCAGATACAGACGGAGGTCGAGCTCAAGAGCGGCGAGACGCTGGTCATAGGCGGGCTCAAGAAAAGCAGCCGCAACGTTTCCAAGCACCGCGTGCCGATACTCGGGCATATCCCGCTTATCGGAAAATTGTTCAGCTCCACCGACATCGTGGAGGACCAGAGCTCCCTGTTCCTGTTCGTGACTTTTGAGATCATCAAGTAGGAACTTCAATAAGCGTCGGGTAAGGCGGTTAAGGATGGAAGAAGCGGTCAGCACCCTGCCGAGGGTGATAACTTTTACCGGACCCAAGGAAGGGGTCGGGTCCACTACGCTGGCGATCAACATGGCGCTGGCGTGGGCCAATTACCAGAAGCGCAATGTGCTCATCGTGCCGATGGACCACATGTGCCGGCAGGAGCACGCGCAGATGCTGGGCCTGAACCCTCCTTCCCTGGCCGAACTGGTGCGCCTGCTGGGCCGCGAGTCCATAAGCGCCCTCGGCGCGCTGATGAAGGGCAAGGTCCCTATCTCGCAGTGGGGCGTGGGCGTGCTGCCGCTCTCCAAGAAGCGCAGCGAGGCGTCCAAACTCTCTCCCGACCTCATAATGCCGGTGCTGGCCAAGCTTTCGCAGTCCTTCGATATCTTCATCGACGTCGATCCCTACTTCCCGATGCAGGTGTTCGCCTTCGACATCTCGGACATGGTGTTCTGGACCACCAATTCCAACGCCACCAGCCTCAACGCCACGGCGAGCATCTTCCGCGAGGTCAACGAGCTCCATTTCAACATGAACAAGTTCGAGATAGTCTCGAACCTTTACGACATGCCCGGCGCGCTCGGTCCCAAGGAGGTCGAGAAGTTCTTCAAGCAGCTCGGCCGCGACGTGCTGGCCTATATGCCCTGGGAGGACGCGCTGCCGGCGGCCGCCAACCAGAACAAGATCCTAATAGTGGAACAGCCCAACAGCCAGTGGGTCAGGATACTGCGGGTACTGCTCGGCCGCATGGCCGAGGTCCCCCCGACCGAGAAGCAGTGGACCTCCAGCGTCTCGGCCGTGGAGTTCTCGCACGGGTCCGACATGCTCTGGCGCGCGGTGGAGCGCGAGCAGCCCGCGGCCGCCCCGGACCCCTCGGGCGGGAAAACGCCGATCTCGGCGACGGGCACGCGCACCGACGTGCCGCCTTTCTGGGACGAGCTCAAGATGAAGATGCACGGCCTGGTGGTGACCGCGCTGGAGACCGAGCGCGTCAAGCTGGCCGACGACGCCGCCGCCAACCAGGAAGTGCGCAAGAAGGTGGACGGCATCATCAACGGCCTGCTGCAGAAGGAGACCGCCTACGCCCTCACGCGCGAACAGCGCGTGAAGTTCATAAACGAGCTTCTCGACGAGATACTCGGCCTGGGTCCGCTGGAAGAGCTGATGCGCGACCCGGCCGTCACCGAGATCATGGTCAACGCCCCGGACCGCGTATTCATAGAGCGCGCCGGCAAGCTGATCCTGACCAAGTACAAGTTCCGCAACGACGAGCAGATAGTGCAGGTCATGAAGCGCATCGTGGCGCCGCTCGGCCGCCGCATAGACGAGTCCGTGCCGCTGGTGGACGCCCGCCTCAAGGACGGCTCGCGCGTTAACGCCATCATCGCGCCGCTGGCGGTCTCGGGGCCGACGCTCACCATACGCCGCTTCTCGGCAAAACCGCTTACCGACTCCACGCTCGTCAAGATGGGAAGCATCTCCCAGGACTGCGTGGATTTCCTCAAGGCCTGCGTCAGGCTGCGCAAGGACATCATCATCTCCGGCGGCACCGGCACCGGTAAAACGACTTTCCTGAACATGTTGTCCAGTTACATCCCCGAGGACGAGCGCATCGTCACCGTGGAGGATACGGCCGAACTCCGGCTGCAGCAGGACCACTGGGTCCGGCTCGAGAGCCGTCCGCCGAACATCGAAGGCAAGGGCGAGGTGACGATCCGCGACCTGGTCAAGAACTGCCTCCGTATGCGTCCCGACCGCATAGTCGTGGGCGAAGTCCGGTCCTCCGAGGCCCTGGACATGCTCCAGGCAATGAACACCGGCCACGAGGGTTCGCTGGCCACCATCCACGCCAACACCCCGCGCGACGCGCTGACCCGCATGGAGGCTATGTGCCTCATGGCCGGCGCGGACCTGCCGATCTGGGCGCTGCGCGAGATGATCGCCTCCGCCGTGCACATGATAGTGCAGCTGACGCGTTTTTCGGACGGCACCCGCAAGATAACGGCCGTCACCGAGATAACCGGCCGCGACGAGAACACGATACTCACGCACGACCTTTTCAAGTACCACCAGACGGCCATAGACCATACGACCGGGAAGGTGAGCGGTTACTTCACCGGGACCGGGGAGCCGCCCAAGTTCTTCAAGGACTTCGATACCCACGGCATCCCCGTGCCGGTGGAGATCTTCTGGACCGAGGAGCAGAGGCGCGCCCGCGCCGGAGGGCAGCGCCCCTAGGGCGGTCTTATGAAGAGGATAGCCGCGATAACGCTGCTGCTCATGGGCTTCGCCGCGCCCAGGGCGGATGCTTCAGTCTTCACCCCCGCCGAGATGGACGAGGTCAGCTGCGCGGCCCTGAAGCTGCAGCTTTTCTACTATTACCTGGCGCCCGACCGAGAGCAGAAGATCCTGGACTACACCTTCAAATGCCGCGGCCGCGACATGAACCTGAAGATGCCCCCGTGGATGATCGAATCCGTCGGGACCATGGCGACCAGGCCGGCGTGGCGCGATCCCGAGGAGGGGGAGATTAGCGAGGCGGCGCTCTGGCAGGCCGCGGTCTCCATTCTCTACGAGTTCATGGAGATCAGCCGCAAGACGTTCCCGCCGGACCAGGGCGGGGCCTCCATCGCCCCCGCGCTGCTGGTCAAGGAATATTCCGACATGCGCATCCGGTTCCAGATGTCGCTGGACCGGCTCTACCGCGCGCGCCTCAACGACTCCATGGAAGGCCGGGGCCGGGGTGTGCTGGCGACTTTCTCCCTTATACTCAAGGAGATGGAGAGCATAGCCGACGCCATCTCCAGTTCCGACTCCAAGGCCTACGCCGAGGCCGTCACGGCCTCGTCCGTGCTGGCCCAGGACGCCTTCTACCAGGTCTTCGAGCCGCCGCGCAAATACGAGCCCCCGCGGCAGACCTCCAGGGCACAGGAACTGGCCGCCGTCGCGGCGACGGTCATCGGCATCATACTGGTCTTCGCCGCCGTGCGCATCTTCTTCATGCTCAACGAGAAGGAGACCGACCGGATGACGTCGGACTACATGGGCCGCGTCAACAGGTGGACGGACGATTTCTCCCGGCAGTTCATGACCGTCAGGGTCCATTACCTCGTCTTTATCCCGGCCGGTTTCTTCGCGCTGCTGGGCCTGCTGACCTTCAACCTGCTGATGTTCCTTATGCTGAGCGCCTTCGGCATGTATATAGGCATGAAGATGCCGGGCATGGTGCTGCGGTCCATGAAAGTGAGCCGCGGCAAGAAGATAGACACGCAGCTGATGGACGGCCTGATCCTGCTCTCCAACTGTCTCCGTTCGGGTCTCGACGTGGTGCAGGGCTTCGAGATGGTCTCCAAGGACCTCATGCCGCCGATCGCCGACGAGTTCGGCCTGGTCATCAAGAATTACCAGCTCGGCATGCCTTTCGAGAAGGCGCTGGGCGTCATGGAGGAGCGCGTGGAATCCAAGATGCTCTCCTACATGATCCGCGCCATCGTGCTGCAGCGCCAGATGGGCGGCAACCTGACCAAGGTCTTCGAGCGCATCGTGGTGGACATCCGCGAGGAGTCCAAACTGGAGGAGAAGACCAAGGCCATGACCGCGCAGCAGAAGATACAGTCGATAGTCGTGGGCATCATGCCGTGGATAATGGTCGGCGTCATGTTCATGTTCCAGCCGGACACGATGATAAAGTTCTACGGGTCGCCGCTGGGCATGTTCGTTTTCATAGGCTGCGCGATCTGGATAGCCATCGGAATGAAGGTCGTCTCCAGCCTGGGCAAGATACGGGTGTAGCGGAAAGAACGCTATGGAACAATTCGTGAACCTCTTTATGCTGGCGCTCCTGTTCGTGGGGTCGATGGCGGTTTTCACGCTGGTGCAGCGCTTCCTTAAGCCGCCGGAGCTGGGGCCGTCCTCCATCGGCGACATAAGCGATATGGAGGGGAAGGAGGCCTCGGTCTTCTCGCGGCTGGACCCCAACCGCAGCGTGTTCGAGCGCGTCGACCTGTTCCTGGGCAGGGGCCTGGGGCTGGAGAAGAAGCTGGAGGAGACCTACATGCTCCTCGGTAAGCCGGCCAATACCGATCCGCTCAAGATCCTCCACGTCAAGGAGATGGCCGCCGTGGGCCTGCCTCTGATCATGTACCTGGTCAGCGGGTCGTTCATGTCGCTGATCTTCCTGCCCATGGGCTTCTTTCTGCCCGACGGCGTCATCTACGCCCGCCGCATCCGCGAGCGGCAGGAGGACATCATCCGCAATTTTCCGACCTTCGTGGACCTCTCCGCCCTGATGATAGAGTCGGGCCTCGATTACATGACGGCTTTCGACCGCATAGTAAAGATCTCCACGCATAAGACGGGCCTGGAGCTGGAGATCGAGCGCATGCTCAACGAGGTGCAGCTGGGCTACTCCCGGCGCGACGCCCTGCGCAACCTGGCGATGCGCACCGGCCTGCAGGAGATACGCTCCTTCGTCGGCCTCATCATCCAGTCCGACGAGCTGGGTACCAGCCTGGTCGAGCTGCTGCGCAACTTCTCAACCGACATGCGCTTCCGCCGCCTCAACAAGGCCGAGAAACTGGCCGCGCAGGCGTCGACCAAGATGCTGATACCGCTTTTCATATTCATCTTCCCGACCGTGTTCATACTGATGCTGTCGCCCATGATCGCCGACCTGCTGATGGGCGGCGCCCTGCCGTTCTGACGCGGGGCGGGCCGAGGGGCCTCCGGAAAAGGACGAATTAAAGAGGGTCTTATGAAAAACATCGCTTTGTTCCTGCTGGCCGCCGCGGCGGCCGTCACCCCGGCTTTCGGCCAGGCGGCCAAGCAGCCCGTCCACACGGAGGAGTCGCTGTTCCTCAACATGCAGAAGATAGGCCTCGGCGCGCTCGACGACGCCGAGGAAAAGAAAAAGTTCCTCGACACGGTGCAGCTTGAGAAGCAGAAGATACAGTACAGGATGCTGCAGAACGTCTACGAGAACGCCTATCGCCTCTACCGCTCGGGCGACTATGACAGCGCCAGGGACCTCGCCGCCCGCATACTCTCGATAGACCCCAACTTCCAGGACGCCGCCATGATCATGGAGGCCTCCACCCAGCTGCGCGGGAGCGCCCGGCCGATGCTCTCGGAGCGCCTGATGATAGAGGACCGGTTCAAGGACGCGCTCTCGCTTTACCAGGAGGGCCGCATCGTGGAGGCCCACCGCAAGATGGAGGAGGTCGCCAAACTGGCGCCCAACAACATAAAAGCGCGCTACTGGCTCGGCCGCATGAAGGACAATCTCAAGGATTACTACGTCTCCAGGGGCGAGGAAGAATATGTGAAGCGCGACCTCAAAGGGGCGCTCGACAACTATTACAACGCCCTGCTGATAAAGCCGCGCGACGGCGCGATCATCGACCGCATCGCGCGCGTGGAGGACGAGCTCCGGCGCGAGCGCGCCACCGACAGCCTCAAGTCCGCCCTCGAGGCCTATGCCAAAGGGAACCTGAAGGGCGCCTACGAAGGGCTGCGCAAGGTGCTGGAGATACAGCCCGGCGACGCCAAGGCGGGAAAACTGCTCAGCGACGTGAAAGGGGAGATAGAGAAGGGGTTCATCGACCGGGGCAAGCGGCTTTACGGCAAAAGAAAATATACCGAGGCTATTTCAGAATGGGACAAAGCGAAGCCTTATTCCGCCAATCCCAAGTACCTGGCCAAACTGGTCTCCAGGGCGAAGCAGCAGATGAAACTGGAGGAAGCCGCGCGCAAGCGCCGCGCCGAAGAGGCCGCGCGCAAGGCCCGCGAGGAGGAGGAGCGCCGCGCCCGCGAGGAAGAGGAGCGCAGGAAGGCCGAGGAGGAGGCCAGGCGCAAGGGCGTCGCCGCCGCCGGCCCCATAGAGGCCAAGCCGCAGGGCGTGAGCGAGGAGAACCGCCGGGCCGCGCAGCGGCACTACATGGAGGGCATCAAGCACTTCCAGAGCGCCAACTACGACAAGGCCCGCGACGAGTGGACCATCGCCAAGCAGCTCGATCCCGGCAACGCCGACGCCGAGGCCGGCCTCAAGCGCATCGAGCAGCTGCTCTCCGGCGGACGTTAGCCGGGCCGCGTAATATTTCCGCAATCAGCGCGTAGTACACTATAAGCGTATGAGACTCACGGGCAAATGGCTTATCTGGTTCGTGCTGATAGGCGCCTACGTAATGGTGCTGGGCGGCGTTTTCTATTACAACCTCTTCAAGTGGACGTTCGACGAGAAGCTCAAGCAGGACATCGTCGAGACCGTGAAGGTCTACGCGCCCACGATGCGCAACGGCCTGCTCAGGAACCCCCGCGCCATAACCTTCGAGGAGTACGATATCATGCAGTCCCTGGCCAAGGACGAGCGCATCAGCGCCATGATCTACCTCAGCCGCCAGGGCACGATCCGCTGGCACAAGGAGCCGCGCTTCCTGGGCATTCCGTGGGACGAGTTCCAGAAGCAGGTGCCGCCCCCGACCGACGCCATCACGCAGGCCTACCTCTCGAAGATGCCCAAGACGCGGCAGGTCCCGAAAGAGCCCTTCTACGAGATAGCCATCCCGTTCTCCGTCCGCGGCGAGATCATCGGCATCATCGACCTGCTGGTCTCGCGGGCCGGCGCCGAGATGCTGATAGGTTCGGCCATGCGCAAATACGTGTTCGGAGCCGTCGGCGTGCTGTTCCTGCTGGGGCTGCCCCTGTACTTCTTCTTCCACCATTACGTCATCTCCCCGCTCGAGGTGCTGCGCGACAGCGTGGACACCATCTCGCTCAAGAACATGGACCTGCGCTTCCCCAAGCGGGCCGACGAGATAGGGGAACTTGGGCAGGCCATAGCGATGTTCCTGCAGAAAGTGAAGAACGAGCTGGATTCGCAGATCAACAAGGATAAGCAGTACCGCGACGCCGAGCAGCGCTGGTGGCGTTCGCTGCTGAGCGTCATAATCCCGGCCCAGGAGTACGTGATCGTCGTGGACGAGAACAACAACGTGCTCTACGCCAATTTCGATCTCGGCGGCGGCGTGGACGCCGGGAACCTCCACCTGCTCGACGTGGTGGACAGCCAGCAGCAGAACCTGCTCCGCCTGGTCGGCCAGGGCTTCGAGAGCCCGAACCAGACCATAGAGGGCGAGACCGTCTTCAAAGGCCAGCCCGCTATGGTGAAGGTCCTGCACGTGGGCGAGGGGGCCGACCTCAGCCGCACGCTGATCCTCTTCTCCCCCAAGAAGAGCGCCATAAGTATCTAAAATACGGCAAAATTGCTAACATAACCGGGACCCGGCCCGCGGGGCCGGACCAGGGCGGCTATGTCCGCAGTCGGTGTCCGGAGCTCCGCGACGGACCGGTCGTTCCCGTATATATTCGAATCCGGAGGTAGCAGCAATGAAACTAGAGGTAAAAGGCGTACAGCTGGGCTCGCTCGTCCTGTCTTCAGTCCCCGCCGTCCTGTTCTTTCTAGGCGTACTCGGCGGGAGCATAACCTTCTTCGTCGTGGACAATCCCCAGGTCGCCTACATGGGCTTCGGACAGAAGTTGCTGGCGATGTCCGTCTTCTCCCTTCTCTACATGCTCCTGATGGCCGCCCTTATAGTGATAGCCGCCTTCATCTACAACATGCTGACCACCGTGGTGGGAATGCGCGGGGTCCGCTTCGAGATCGAAGAGATCGCCGAAGGGGAGTGACGCGAAACCGTGAAAATAAACGTAATATTCGCAGCCAAGGAGTTTTCCCGGGCATCGCTGATCCTGGAGATGCTTTCCCGGCAGGGCTACTCGGTGATGACGGCCCACAAATCCCGGGAGGTCATGGGACTGCTGTCCGAGAAGAGCTTCGACCTGCTCATAGTCGGGCAGAACCTGGCCGACGAGGAGGGCCTGAGCTTCCTTAAGAACCTGCGTGCCAAGAACAAGGCGCTGCCGGTCATAGCTCTGCTCGAGTCGCCGGACACCTACCTCGACCACATGCCCTCCGGCCTGACGGCCGAGACCTTCCACCTGCACGGCTCCTCGGGGGCGCCCAAGATAACCTACAAGCTGGCCTTCTTCCAGCTGGGCGCCGACGAATGCCTCAGCTACAGCCAGGACCTGCACGAGAGCATGGCCCGCGTGCGCGCCGTGGTGCGCCGCACCGCCTCGGTACAGCCCGAGGAGATCACCAGGATGAACGAGATAGAGCTCAACATGTCGAGCTATACCGTGCGCATCGCCAAGAAGGAGATCACGGTGACGGCCAAGGAGTTCGACCTGCTCTACGTGTTCCTGAGCTCCCCCAACCGCGTGCTCTCCCGGCCCTACCTCATCGAGCGCGTCTGGGGCTACAACTACTTCGGCTCCCCCAGGACCGTGGACGTGCACGTCAGGCGCCTTCGCTCCAAGATGGGCAAAGCCGCCCGCTACGTTCACACGGTCCCCTGCGTAGGGTACAAGCTCGTGCCCGGCTCGAAATAACGGAGGTTCGATCATGGCTTACACAGTCCTTATAATAGACGACGACGCCCATCTCAGGGAGGGCCTGGCCGAGGTCCTGGACGCGGAAGGCTTCACCTGCACCGAGGCCGGCAACGCCAAGTCCGGGATAGATTCCGCCAAGAGGCACGACCCGGACGTCGTCATAATGGATATACAGCTGCCGGATTCCAGCGGCTTCCAGATCTGCCAGGAACTCCGCCGGCACTCGAAGGAGTTCGTGCTGATCATGATGACCGGCCGGTTCCTCTCCGCCGAGGAGAAGACGCAGGGCTTCGAACTGGGCGCCGACGAGTACATAACCAAGCCTTTCGACGTACGGGAACTGTCCATACGCATAAAGCAGCTCCTTACCAGGAAGGGGAAATGAAGAGGCTCGCGGCCGCCCTGCTCTTCGCCGTCTCTTTCGCCGCCCCGGCCCGCTCGGCGGGCCCCGCGATGGAACTGTACTTCGAGGCGATGGACGGGGCTAGCTGGCAGTGGTTCTTCATGGCCGACGCCGCCCGGCGCCGTCTGCCCGCCGCGAAGATGGAGGTACTTCCGCTGATCGCCAAAGGCGAGAGCGGCTGGGTGTCCAAGCGGGGCGAGCCGGAGCTGGAGGAGTCCGCCAGGATAGCCTGGATCTCCGCCGAGCGGCCCGACGCCCTTTTCAACTATCTCAACGCCCGTTCGCTGAGCCCCTGGGCCGACGGCTGGCGCGACGCCGCCCTTTTCAGCGGCCTCGACCCCGACGAACTGGGTAAGAAGTCCTCCGAGGCCCGGGAAAAGCTACTCGGCGGTCTCTATGGGCGCGCGGCCGCCCGCAAAGCCGATTCCACATCGCTCTACATAAACGGCGAGCTTTACGAGGGCGGTCAGCGCCTGCTGGAACTCTACGCGGCGCTCAACGCGGCCCTGCCCGAGGCCGAACGCCTCTATAAACCCGCCGCGGCCGCTGCGGGCAAGAAGGCCCCGCCCGTCCGGACGCCCAAGCTCTGGGTGCTGGGTTCGGAGAAGGACGGCATAGCCGGCGACCCGAACGTGACCGGCGCCTTCAAGCGCTATTTCGCCGGGCTGCGCCCGAAGGAGCTGGACTATACCTCTTCCGCGGCGCGCAGACTGGTCAAGTCCCCCAAGTCCCTGCCGGCCTACGTCATAGAGGACACGCCGGGAGTGCGCAAGGCTTTCGGCCAGGCCATAGCGGCAGGCGCCTTCGAGCAGGCGGGAAAGAACTTCGTCTATTACGATAAGGGCCGCAAAGCGCTGCTTCCGGGCGCTAAAAAGCTCCCCGGCAAACTTGAGGTTTTCGTCATGAGCCAGTGCCCGTACGGGGTGCAGGCCGAGAACTCCCTGCTCGAGGCCAGAAGCAAAGGCCTGCTGCCGGAAGGGACCGAGATAGTCCTTCGCTTCATCGCCGATCCCGTCACGGACGAAAAAGGCGATGTGACCGGCTTCAACAGCCTCCACGGCACCCCCGAATGGGAGGAGAACGCCCGTCAGCTCTTCATCCGGAAACATTTCCCCGGCAAGTTCTTCGACTACCTCTCCGAGCGGAACAAGGACGTTATGTCCAGCCGCTGGCAGGCCGCGGCCGAGGCCGCCGGCCTCGACACCGGGAAGATATCGGCCGGTTTCGAAGAGGCCAAACTGCTTCTCGCCGAGAACGTCAAGCGCGCCCGGGAACTGGGCGTCGGCACCTCGCCGACCTTCCTCGTGGAGGGACGCGTGCTTGTTACCGGCATAGGCGGGCTGACGCAGGTGGAGGGTTTCGGGAAGGTCCCGACCCAGGCTTCGGCCCCCGGCCAGGGCTGCTCGCAATAAAGAAATAATTCGGCAACATGGTTTTGTGATAATATCCGTGGCGGCGCCCGAAGCGCACGGCACACGGAGATGATTTTTTTATGACGCAGAGAAGGAAAAGAGGCCGGCTTTTTTACAAGTTCCTGTTCGTGTTCCTGATAGTCTCGCTGGTCCCGCTGGGCATAGTGGGCTACTACCTGGTCAACCTTACGCAGGTCACTCTTAACAAGGCCATCACGCGCGACCAGGAGGCCCTGGCCGTCGGCTTTTCCGACACGGTCTCCACCTACATCACCTCCTTCCGCAACGTCCTCTACGACGCCGCCCACCTTAGCGATTTCGTCTCCATGGATGTGACCAAGCAGCAGAACATGGTCAACAACATTATGCAGCTGCACGCCGCTTTCCTGGAAATCTCG
>JAVVFK010000219.1:0-4065 GCA_032251015.1 Elusimicrobiales bacterium | reverse complement strand
GGGCAACGGGCGGCGCTTATGCCAGACACAAAAGACGGTTTCCTGAGCAAGCTCTTCGAGGACTCGCCTTACGGTATTATGGTGGCGGACGAGAGCGCCCGGATAGTCGAGGTCAACCCTGCGGCCTGCGCCATGTTCGGCTACTCGCTGGAGGAGTTCAGGAACTTGCGGGTGCACGATATCCTCGCCCCGGAATCCGTACACATGGCGGAGAAACACTTCGCCAACCTGGAACCGGATTCCGGCTTCATGCTCCTTTACCACAAGAGGAAGAACGGCGAAATCTTCCCGGTGGAACTGGGCGTGCGGCGCACGATCTACAACGGCCGGCCCGCGCTAATGGGCATGCAGCGCGA
Source organism: Elusimicrobiales bacterium (assembly GCA_032251015.1). Taxonomy (GTDB): domain Bacteria; phylum Elusimicrobiota; class Elusimicrobia; order Elusimicrobiales; family UBA9959; genus UBA2231. Next base: position 3,709 of record JAVVFK010000219.1, on the reverse strand, counting down.
CATAAGCGCGGCGAAAAAGGCGGAAGCGGAGCTGGCCCGGACCCGCGATCTCTACCAGAAGATGCTGGACACCTCGCTCGACGCGGTGCTCCTGCTGGACCTGGACCTCAAGGTCGTCACGGCCAACAGCCGCACCGCCGAATTCCTGCGCATCCCCGACGTGTCCGCGCTGACGGGCACCGACGCGAAAAAATTCATAATTCCCGAAGAGTGGCCGGGCATAGAGGAATACCGCAGAAAGGTCCTCGGGACCGGCACGGCCCGCAACATGAATTTCACCGGCGTCAGGGCCGACGGGGAGCATTTCCCGGTGGAAATGAACGCCTCCATCTTCACCGGGGAGGACGGCCGGCCCGCCGGGCTGCTGGTCACCTCGCGCGACATAAGCGAGCGGGTGAAAGCCGAGAGCGAGATAAGGGAAACGGAGAAGTGGCTCACCGCGGTGCTCGACCACTCGCCGATCTATATCTTCCTGAGCCGCGGGGGGAAACTGGAATACGTCAACAAGACCGCCCTGGCGGACGCGGGAGTGGCCGACAGCGGCGCTATGCTGGGAAAAAGCGTGCTCGATTTCGTGGCGCCGGAGTACCGCGAGGCCATGGCAGAGCGGGTCAGAACCCTTATCGAGACCGGCAACCCGGTGCCGCCGCTGGATATCGAACTGACGACCCCGGACGGCCGGCGGGTGCCGGTCTCCATCTATTCCGCCCCCTTTCAGTACAAGGGCGACGGTATAATAGTCACTTTCGCGCTCAATATCGCCGCTTTCAAAGAGGCCGGCCGGGCCGCGCGCGCCAGCCAGGAGCTCTACCGTACGCTGACCCGGGCTATGCCGGACTTCATCTACGCGCTGGACACGGAAGGACGCATAACCTACTGCAACCGCTGGCTGGAACAGTTCAGGGAAGACCCCACCGGCAAAACCCAGCACGAGGTATTTCCCAAAGAAACCGCGGACAAGCATCTTGCGGTGATAAAGAAAGTGATGGGAACGGGCGAGCCCAGCACCCGGGTGGAAGAGATAGAGTACCCCGGCAGGAAAGTGTACTTCGAGAACCGGTTGTTCCCCGTAAAGGACGAATCGGGCCGGACGACCAGCCTTATCGGCGTGACCCGCGACGTCAGCGACCAGAAGACGGCCGAGTCGCGTCTCAAGGCCAGCGAGGAGCGTTACCGTTACCTGTTCGACAACGCCGCCGATCCCATATTCATCCACGACGATAAGGGGCGGATACTGGGAGGGAACCAGGCCTTGTGCGACACCTACGGCTACACGCCGGAAGAACTGCGCGGCCTCACGCTGGACCGCGTCGACACGCCTGAGGACGCGGCGCGTATACCCGAAAGAATGGACGCCCTTTTCCGCACCGGCTCGGCCAGGTTCACCACGTCCCATCTGCGCAAGAACGGGGAAAGGATAACCGCGGACGTCAGGGCCAGCCTCATAACCTGGCAGGGACGGCCCGCCATAATGAGCATCTGCCGCGACATCACCGAACGCCAGCGGGCGGAAGAAATGCTCCGCAGGAGCGAGGAGAAATTCTCGCTGGTGTTCCGTTCCTCGCCCTACGGCCAGATAATCACGCGCGTACCGGACGGAACGATACTGGACGTCAACGAGGCCATAACCGCCATGAGCGGCTATACCCGGGAGGAGATGATCGACCGCACAACCACGGAACTGCGCGTCTGGGAGAACGAGGCCTTCAGGGAAAAGCTGCTGCGCGAGATCTCCGAAAAAGGGCGGGCGAGGAACCTGCGCTTCAACTTCCGGATAAAGAGCGGGGAAGTGCTGCCGGCGGACTACTCCGGCGCGCTTATAAAGATCGGCGACGAGGCGCACATCATCTCCACCATCATCGACCTCACGGAAAAACAGCGCGCCGAGGCGGCGCTCGCGGAGGTGCAGCGTCTTGAAGCGCTGAGCATGATAGCGGGCGGGCTGGCCCATGATTTCAACAATATGCTGGCCGGCATAATGGGGAACCTCTCGCTTCTCGAGATGGACCTGATGGACTCCAGGAAGAAGGAACTGCTGGGCTACGTGGCCGAGGCGCTGGAAGGCGTCAACTCCTGCCGCAGCCTGATGCACCAGTTCTCCACCTTCGCCAAGGGCACCAGGCCGGCCCGCAAGCGTTTCAGCCTCTGCTCCACCGTCTCGAAGGCGGCCGCCCTGGCCATGACCGGGTCCAGTTCGGTACTGGATATAAAGACGCCCCAGGCCCTTCCCGATATAGACGGGGACGAGAGCCAGATCTTCCAGACCGTCAACAACATAGTCCTGAACGCCGCGCAGGCGATGCCGGGAGGAGGAACGGTGACCGTGGAGCTCTCCGAATTCGCGGTGCGCGAAAAGGGGGATTCGCCCCTGGAACCCGGCCGCTACATCCGCATCGACATAAGCGATAACGGGATAGGCATGACCGCCGACGTCCTTTCCCGTATATTCGATCCCTACTTCTCCACCAAGGGCAAAGGGCGCGGACTCGGGCTTCCAATGGCGTTCTCGGTGGCGCGCAGCCACGGGGGATATATAGAGGCGAGTTCGGCGCCCGGACGGGGAACGCGTTTCAGCGTATACCTGCCCTGCCTGGAGACCTATTCTTCCTGCGCGCCGGCCAAGCCCGTCAGGCCGAAACTGCATAAGGGCTCGGGCCTGGTGCTGGTGCTGGAGGACGACGAGAGCGTGACCGAGATGCTCTCGGCGATGCTTAAAGCCTCCGGCTACACCCCGGTAACGGCGGCCGACGGCAAGACCGCGCTGCGACTCTTCCGGGAAAAAGGCGGAGCGGGGTCCTTCAAAGCGGTCATAATGGACCTGGTCATCCCCGGCGGAATGGGGGGCAAGGAATGCCTCGAGGAACTGCGGAAAGAGGACCCGGCCGTGGCGGCGATGGCGACCAGCGGTTACTCGGACTACCCGGTCATGACGGGTCCGGAAAAGTACGGTTTCGATTCGGCCCTGCCCAAACCCTATTCCTCGGAGGAATTCGGCGGCGCGATGACGGCCGCGCTCGACAAAGCGGCCGGGCGGAAGCGGGACGGCGGCAAGACACGCAAAAGGAGCAAACAATGAGCTTACTTAAGATACTCGGATTCATACCGTGGGTGAAACTGGTGAAGAACGCGCCGCGGATAATAGACATGAGCTACCGCCTGCGCGAGGAACTCAACCGCGCCAGGGAGAACCGCTCCACCGTCGGAGAGGAACTGGTGGAGGTGGAGGAGCGCCTGGACCTGCTGGAGACCAACCTCTCCTCGCAGGCCGACATCTCCGCCAAACTGGCGGAGGAGAGCGCCGGCCTCGCCCGGGCGGTGGAAACGCTCACTTTCCGCGTCACCGCGCTGCTCTGGACCGCCCTGGCCGCCCTCGGCTTCGCGCTCTACGCGGCGCTCAGGTAATCCGCTTCTCCGGGCGGCGCTTATTTCCTAGAATATAGGCTCGATGTCAAAGAAAAGCGCGGCACTGGCCGTCATTAGCCATTATATCCAGACCGACCCCGCCCGCGCGGCGGGGGCGCTGGAACGTGCGAATGCGGCGACTTACGAGACGGCCCTGCAACTGGCGATGGAAGTGGCGGCACGCGGGGAGGACTGACCGGGATCAAGGCCTGTCCCGAATTCGGGCTTACAACTGGGAGGAAAGAATGAAACATCTCAACACGACGGCGCTCGCGGCGCTGTTCGCGACATTCGCGGCAGGACATGC
>JAVVFK010000218.1:0-4073 GCA_032251015.1 Elusimicrobiales bacterium | reverse complement strand
CATTCGTCTCACGTATTCCCTCCTGGCGGACGGGCTCATCATAATGGCTCCCAAACTGGCTTTTTTGACCAAAAACCGTTCGGGAACATTTTAGATGAGTTGACGAGCCCCGTTTGGGGAACATTTTACGTGAGTTGAAGCGGGGCATTGACTATACAACAATTTTAATGTAAACTTTGTTGACAGCAAAATTGTTGTAAATCGTGCGGTGCCCCGGGGAGCCGCCGCGATGTTCAAGGTGATCTATTACGTGTCGCCCCGGGGGGAGAACTTCGTCCGGGATTTTATCCTGTCCCTGCCGGAAAAAGTCGCGTGCAAGGTTGCGGAGCATATAAAGTACCTCTCCCTGACCGGCCCGCTGGCCAAGCCGCGCTACGCCTGCTACCTGGGGGACAAGATATTCGAGTTGCGCGTTTCTTTCGCGCATTACGAGCCGCGGATACTCTACTTCTTCCACTCGCGCGGCATAGTCCTGACTCACGGGTTCCTTAAAAAGACCCGCGCCGTGCCTCCGGAGGAGATAGAGCGGGCGAAACGGATAAAGGGCGGGTTTCAATAGGCTAAAGGCGGATGATATGAAGAAAAAAGACTATACCCATGAGGATTTCGAGAAAGACTTCCTCAAAACTCCCGCGATGCGGCGGGAGTACGAGCGCGGCGTGGCCGGGCTGCTCATCGCCCACAAGATAGCCGACTTGCGCGAACGCCATCATATGACCCAGGCTGAGCTTGCGCGCCGTCTGCACACCCGCCAGCAGGTGGTGTCCCGCATGGAACAGGATAAGTACCGGCCTTCGCTGACGACCCTTGAAAAGATCGCCCGCGTTTTCGGCAAGCGCCTGGAGATAAATTTCGTTTGAAAGCGGTGAACCGGTTGCGATTTGCAACCGGATAACAAAGCCCCGCCCGCTATTTACGAGGAACCCTGCGGAACCCCACGGACGAGGACTTACTTGTTAAAAATAATATAGCAGACGCCCCGGCGCCGGTCAATGGCGACCCGGGGAAGCCTGGCAGCTTTCTTTTTGGGGTGCGACGCTACGTTGTCGCGCGGGGTGTTTACACTATGGGGGATACGCTGGGGGATTGACAAATAGGGATAACGTTGTATAATATTGTACAATAAATTGTATAAAATCGTTAAAATATTGTATTAAAACATACAAAGTATGTAAGGAATGTTTGTGATGAAACGCGACGAGCTTTTAAGAAAGGCGGCCGAACTGGGTTTCCGGCTTTTCGAGCCGGAGTCCCGGCCCGACGCAGCCCGCACCCTGGCCGAGGTTGCCCGCAGCGGCGAGGCGCGCCTGATGGAAGGGTTCCCCGTCATGCTGGCCGCGGCCGCGGAGAAGGGCGGCTTCGATCCCGCCGCCGCGCGCAGGGAGCTCGGGCGCGCGGAGCGGGCGGTCTTCGACGAACTGCTGCTGCTTTCGGCGGCCTGCTTCCGGTCGGCCGGGAAAGTTCCGGGCTGGGCGCGGGAATTGTCGAAAGGCTTTTCCCGGGAGGCGCTGAAGGACCGCCTGGCCAGGCTCGAGGCCGGCGGCACCTTGAAAGTGGGAGGGGCGCTGCTGCGCGCGGAAAAGCTGTTGTCCAATTTTCTTATGTACCGTCGGGGCGGGATGTCTTCCCACAAGGAGGCCCTGGCCGAGCGCGAGGAGCTCGGGCTGGAGTACGCCTTGTCGCAGGTCTTTTCGCCCGGCCAGAAAGCGCTTTTTCTCAAAAAGTTGCGCCATGAGAAGCTTTCCAAGACCGAGCGGGAATATTTCTCCCGGGTGGTCAGGAAGAAGGCGCAGGCCCTGGCCAACGAGGAACTTCACCGCCTGGCCCGCCGATTGTTCGAATGAGCGCCATTATTAACCCTAAAGGATAATCGATTTTAATCATGGCTATACTTCTAAGTTGTCAGAACCTCGCCAAGAGCTTCGGCCCGCGCCCGTTATTCGAGGGGCTGTCTTTCGGCCTTTTCGAAGGCGAACGCACCGGCCTGATAGGGCCTAACGGTGCCGGTAAATCGACGCTGCTTAAAATACTGGCGGGGCAGGAATCCTGCGACTCGGGGGAGGTTGTCGCCAGGCGCGGGCTGCGCCTGGGATATCTGCCCCAGCAGGACAGCTTCGCGGACGCGCCGGAAGGCTGGACGGCCCGCGACGAGATCTTGAAGGCGCTGGACGGCCTTGGGCACGAGGAGCATGAGCGCGAGCGGCGCGCCGACGAGGGCCTGGCCGCCGCGGGCTTTGCCGATCCCGCGCAGCGGGTCAATACGTTCTCCGGCGGCTGGCGCAAGCGCCTGGCGATACTGGCGCAGACCGTGCGGGAGCCCGACCTGCTGCTGCTCGACGAGCCGACCAACCATCTCGATATCGAGGGCGTCTTGTGGCTTGAGAGTTTCGTCGCGGATTTTAAATTCCCTTTCCTGGTGATAACCCACGACCGCCGCTTCCTGGAGCGCGTCACCAACCGGGTGATAGAGCTAAACAAGCGCTACCCCACCGGCCATTTCAGCAGCGCCGGCAACTACAGCGCCTTCCTGGAGAACCGGGAGGCTTTCTTCGACGCCCAGGCCTCGCGCGAGGACTCGGTGCGCAATATCGTGCGCGGCGAGATAGCCTGGCTGCGCAAAGGGCCGCGTGCGCGCGCCACCAAGCAGAAAGCGCGCATCGACAGGGCGGGGGGGCTGATAAACGAACTTTCGGAGCTCGAGTATCACAACGCGCAGGGCCGCACGGCCGGGCTGGACTTCGTAGGCGGCGACCGCCGGACAAATATCCTGGTCCGCGCGACGAATATCGAAAAAAGCATGGGCGGCCGGCGGCTCTTCGGGCCGCTGGACCTGACGCTCTCGCCCGGCGACAAGCTGGGGCTGCTGGGCGGCAACGGCAGCGGTAAATCGACGCTGCTTAAGCTGCTCTCCGGGGAACTGGAGCCGGACTCGGGATCGCTCAAGCGGGCCGACGGTCTGCGGGTGGCCGTCTTCGACCAGCACCGCGCCCGGCTGGACCTGGACATGACGCTCAAGCGCGCGCTTTGCGGTAACGGCGAGCACGTCGTTTACAAAGGCGCCAATGTGCACGTGCGGGCCTGGGCCTCGCGCTTCCTTTTCCGGCAGGAGCAGATGGAGATGCCGCTGCGCCTGCTCTCGGGCGGGGAACAGGCGCGCGTACTGATAGCCGGCTTCATGCTGCGGCCCGCCGACGTGCTGCTGCTCGACGAGCCCACCAACGACCTGGACCTGCAGTCGCTGGAAGTGCTGGAGAACAGCATGCAGGAATTCCCGGGCGCGCTGGTGCTGGTGACCCACGACCGCTACCTGATAGAGCGGGTGAGCGACCGCCTGCTGGCGCTGGACGGCCGCGGTAACAGCGGTTTCTTCGCCGACCTCTCACAGTGGGAGGCGTGGGCGGCCCGCGGCCGCGCGGAAGCGGAGCCGGCCCCGGCGCCCGCCGCCGCGTCCGGCCCCTCGGCCAAAGAGACGCGCGAGACCAGGGCCGCCATACGCAAGCTCGAGAACGAGATGAAGACCGCCGAGGAGCAGGCGGCCAGGGCCCGCCTGGCCCTGGAGGACCCCGCCATCGCCACCGACGCCGCGGAGCTCGCCGCGCGCCAGAAGAAGCTCGACGAGGCCCTGGCCAAGGTCGACGCCCTCTTCGAGCGCTGGTCCGCCCTCCACGAATAGCCGGGGGCCGGGGACAACCGGGGGACGGGCCGCCGGGGAGTCCCGGCGGTTTTCGTTTTGATAGAATTGTCGCATGCCAATACTTCAAGTCGAGATAGTAGGTAAAGCCCCCGCCGGGAAGGACGGGCTTGCCAGGCGCATCGCGGACGCCGCGGCGGACGTGCTGAAGGTGCCGCCCGGCCGGGTCTGGGTGAGGCTCAGGTACCTGCCGCGGGCGCAGTACGCCGAGTGCGGTGGGGCTGTGCCGGCCGCTATCAAACCGGTTTTCGTGGACCTGCTTAAAGCCGAAGCCGCCCCGGAAAAGGCGCGCCTCAAAGAGGCCGCCGCGCTGGCCAGGGCTATAGGCAAGGCCTGCGCCAGGCCGGCGGAGAACGTCCATATCTTCTACGAGCCCCCGGCC
>JAVVFK010000217.1:0-4104 GCA_032251015.1 Elusimicrobiales bacterium | reverse complement strand
CGGCCGACGTGCTGCCCTGCGTCTGGAACCGCGGCGGCGACCTTTTCAGCGAAGGCTTCAGCCGTTGCGCCGTGACCCGCGCCGAGACCGTGCGCGGCATGGAGGACTACCTGGGACTGGCGGCCAGGGAGTATATGCCGCTTTTTGAGGAGAATTTCCACGAGAGCGGCTTCCTGGCCTCGGGACTGAGCGATATGATCTTCTCGGGCCGGCTCCCGATACAGGTGAAGGCGGCCGGCCGCGGCGCGCAGATGCGCCCCGTTCCTTACCCTTCTTTCGGCAAGCCCGTCTCTCCCTGCTTCGTCAATTCTCTGGCGCTGTGCAGCGGCGCCGCCGGGGAGGAACCTCCGGCCGAGCTCCTTAAGTGGCTGCTGGACCCAAGGCAGTCCCGCTATTTTTCCAACGCCTTCGGCGCCTTCCCCTGTCACCGCCAGCCGCTCGAGGACGCGCTGGACTCCAGCCGGCACGGGGCCATGTACCGCAAGCTCCTGGAGAACGCCAGGCTCCGGCCCGGGGTGACGGCCTACCCGACCTGCGAGCTGCTGCTGGACTCCGCGCTGGCCGCCGCCGCGCTGCGCTCGGCGGAGCGCGACTACGACGGAGAGGACCTGCGGCGGGAACTGATAAAGATACAGGGCGAGATAGACTACCTGCTTTCGATCTACTGATGAAGAAGAAAGAGCACGATATTTACGAGGAACTTGAGAAGGCGGTCCTGACCGGGCCCAACGCCTTCTTCGGCCATTTGCTGAGGGAGCTGGCCGCGGCCTACTCTCTGGACGGCGTCTCTTTCTTCGAGCCGGACCTCAAGAGATCCCTCCTGGGCCTGAAGCTGCGCTACAAGCACGGCCTCGTTTTCGAGCACGAGGAGAACATACGCCTGGATCAGGCCTCGCCCCTCGGCCAGGCCATACTGCGCGGCCGCTCGCACTCGGCGCGGCTGCCCGGCATGCACCATCTCTACATACCGTTCTCGCTGGAAGGGCAGGGCGGGGCCCCGGGGCCGCAGCGCTCCGGCGTCATCCGCGCCGAGCGGCTGCAAGGAAAGCGCGGCCTGCGCGACCGCGAGCGCCAGGGAGCGGCGGCCATGGTCCGGGGGCTTGTCCGGCACTATTACCGGGCCGAATACGCCGAACTGGTCCGCCGGCACGAGCGCGGCATGGCCGCCGTGGCCGAGCTGACCGAGATCTTCGCCACCTCCATCCGCGTGCGCGAGAGCTTCAAGCACATCCTGACCGGCGTGCAGAAATATTTCGGCTTCGACCGCGTGCGGCTCTACCTCATCGACAAGGGCGCCAACAAGCTGAAAGGCGAGTACAGCGCCGACATACGCGGCCAGGTAAAGAGCATCTCCTACGACGAGATCCCGCTGGAGCCCGGCGCCCACCGCTTCGCCGACATCGTGCTGGGTAAGAGCACCGGGGCCTTCATGGACCGCTACCGCGAATGCGTGCTCTACCTGCCGCTGGTGGTGCAGGGCTCCACCATCGGCCTGCTGATAGTGGACAATATCCTCTCGCAGCACAAGATAGACCCGGCCGACCTGTCGATGCTCAAGTCCTTCGCCGGCCAGATCGCGCTGGCCGTGGACAACGTGAAGCTCTTCGACAAGGTGGAGGAGCTCTCCCTGCACGACGAACTGACCAAACTGCCGCTGCGGCGCTACTTCATGCAGCGCTTCCAGGAGGAGTTCTACCGCGCCGAGCGCTCGCGCAAGCCGATGGCGCTGGTCTGGATAGACCTGGACTATTTCAAGGAGATAAACGACACCTACGGCCACCAGATCGGCGACAAGGTGCTCAAGGAAGTGGGCCGCGTCATACTGGGCAACCTCCGCAAGATCGACTTCCCGTGCCGCTACGGCGGCGACGAGGTGCTCATACTGCTGCCCGAGACCACCGCGACGGACGCCAAGAAGCTCTGCGAGCGCCTGGCCGCCGAGATACGGGACCTCAAGATACCGGTGCCGTTCTCCCGCAACCGCGAGTTGCAGGTGTCGCTGAGCGTGGGCATCTCGGTGTTCCCGCACGACGCCTCGTCCACCGAAGAGCTGCTGCGCAAGGCCGACGAGGCTCTTTACAAGGTCAAGTCCGCCGGCCGCGGTTTCATTATGCTGTACGACGAAAAGGCGGCGGAAGCCCAGCCGCCGGCGCAGGACTGCGCCTGCCCGCCGCCCAAGGAGGCCGCGCCAGATGCGAAATAATACGCTCTTCACCGCCCTGCTCGCCCTGCCGCTGGCGGCCGTTCCCGCTTACGCCGTGTTCGAGGACGTCGGCCTGGGCGCGGACCAGGCCGCCATGGCCTGGTCGGGCTCGGTGCTGGACGGCCACGGCCTGCTCAATCCCGCCGCCGCCGGGGGCGCGCGCAAGACGGTCGCGGGCGCCCATTACCTGTCGTCCTTCCGCCTGCCCAACGGCCCTTACGATTTCAGCGACTATTCCTTCGATCTGCGCACTCCCCTGATGATGAAGGGCCGCCAGGGCACTTTCACCGGCGCGCTGCGCTACCGCACCGACGGCTCGCTGGCCCGCCAGCGCGATATAGTGCTGGGCTGGTCGAGCTGGCAGCTCTTCCGGGCCGCGGGCGGGTCATTGGACCTTGGCGTTAATTTCCGGTTGCAGCAGCTGACCCATATCCCGACGGAGGAGGCGGCCAGTACCCCCGGGCTGGATATAGGCGCGGTATACCGGGTGGACGAAGGGATCTCCTACGGCTTCTCCATACTGAACCTGGGCAATCCCTCTTTCGAGGCCGGTCCGCTGGAGGATAACTCCCCTCGCGCCTACAAACTGGGCGTCGCCCAGGAGACCAGGCGGTACCGGCTGGCGATGGACTTCACCCGCCGCTCCGATTCCGCCGGCCATGGGACCACCTACACTTTAAGTTCCGGCGCCGAGCGGGCCTGGCATTTCCTCAGGCGCGGCACCCTGCTGGCCAGGGGCGGCCTGCACCTGGGCGACGCCTCGTCGCTGCTGGCGCTGGGCGCCGGCTGGCGGCTGGCGGAGTCGGACTTCTCCTACGCCTTCATGCTGCCGCTCAGCGGCGGGCAGGGGGTCGGCCACGCACTGACGCTCAACCTGCGCTTCGGCGACAGGGACGCCTCGCATGAATGGGAGAAGCTCCTGCAGAGGGAGATGAAGTACCGCAAGGACCTGCTGGAGGCCCTCGACGAGGCTTCGCTGCGCGAGCGGGCACTCAAGGACGAACTGGATTTCCTGCGCCGGGAGTTCGTCTCGCTCAACGACATGTTCGCCTCCGAGTCGGAGCGCGCGGCGGCGGCCGGCGACCAGAAGCGCCGCGTGGAGGCCGCCCTGGAGCGCCAGCGCCGCGCCGCGGCCGAGCTGAAGGCGCTGGAAGAGAAGCGCCGCAAGGACCGCCTGAACCAGCTCGCCTACCAGTTCAGCCTGGATTTCGAGGCTTACCTGAAGATGAAGGCGGGGGGAGCCCCGCCCGAGAGCCTGCGCGCCGCGCTGGGCCGGGTCATAGGCCAGTACCAGGACTCCGGAATAGACATCAGCCGGGCCACGGTGGAGTTGCAGTCGCTGGTGGGAAAATAAGCGGGGACAGTATACCTAATTCCTCCGGTCGGGAGGTGCGTATCCGGGTTGCGGGTGTGGAATTAGGTATACTGTCCCCGGAATTTGAAACTTTTTGTTAACAAATATTTCACCGCCCCTTAACGGCTTCCCTAGTAAAATAATGTGACCGCCGGGCCCGTGGCCCGCGGCCTTTTATGGAAAATTCCGAGCTGGACAAGAGAATATCAGAGGTGTGGAAGCGGGTTTCGGGGGAGGACCTGCCCCCCGCGCCTCCGCGCATGCCGGAGATGCGCGAATCTTCCGTGGAGACCGTCCGTTTCCTCAAGGACAATTACGGCAAGGCCCAGGCCGAGTGGGAGCGCCTGCTCACGGCCAAGGAGCTCAATGTCCGCGACCTCTCCTCCCAGCTCGAGGAGACCCGCGCCCACCTGGCCGAGCTCAAACAGCATTACACCGAGGCCCGCGAGAAGCTGGTCACCGAGCAGCTCAACACCGCCCTGAACCTGGAGGAGACCCGCAAGGTGCTCCGCGAGCAGAAGGCCTCCCATCATAAAGAGGTGCGCCT
>JAVVFK010000216.1:0-4170 GCA_032251015.1 Elusimicrobiales bacterium | reverse complement strand
CGCCGAAGACCCCTAGCACGTAGCGCTGCGGGACAGTTATCCTCATCGTTTTCATTTTATTATATATTTTGATTATAATACTACGATGACCGCGTCAGCGGGGGACACCATGCGGCATGGTGTCCCAGTATCATTTGCCGCCGCGTCGTGTCGTCTATTATTACGTGAAGAACGCCCTGCCCATACTTCTGCTGCTTCTGGCCGCCCCCGCCGGCGCCGGGGAGCATTTCACCGCGCCGCCGTTCTCGCGGGACCGCTTCCTCCTGCTGGACCGCGACGACGCCTCCTCGCTCTTCACGGACGAAGAGGACGAAGCGGGTCCCGGGGCGAAGGAAGGAGAAGGGGCCGGCCTGGACTCGCTGCTCGACCGCCTTCCCATCTCCGACTACTCCCAGGACAGGTGGAACAAGGTGCGCGGCGATATCGAGACCGGCCGCTTCCAGCGCGAGGAGCTCGCGCCGCTGGCCGAGATCGCCGTCTCCACCGCGATCCCCGAATCACCCCCGCCGGAGCTGGAGTTCACCGAATCGGGAACCTCCCTCTCCCTGACCGGGCGCAAGGTCATCGGCTTCAACTATACCGGCAAGCGCTATATAGAGGAGCAGACCAACGTCACGCGCCCGCGCAGCCTGAGCCTGTTCGAGATCAGCCAGCAGCTGCAGGTGCGCATGCAGGGCAAGGTCGGGACCAAGATCACGGTCAACGTAGACTACGACGACACCAAGGAGGACAGGCAGGACATCTCCGTCGTCTACCAGGGAGACCCGAACGAGGTGGTGCAGAACGTCTCATTCGGCGACATAGACCTCTCGCTGCCGGCCACGGAGTTCGTTTCTTATAACAAACAGCTCTTCGGCATCAGGGCCGACCTGCGCGCCAAGGGCTTCGCCATGACCTTCATCGGCTCGCGCACCAAGGGCCAGACCAAGGTGAAGCAGTACACCGGCAACACCCAGTTCCAGTCGGTGGACCTGCAGGACGTCAACTACCTGCGCCGCCGGTATTACGACGTCGCTTTCCGCGATCACGCCGCCTTCCCCGCCACGGACGGCGCCGCCCCCGGCAGGCTCCCCATACAGCCCGGATCGGAAATAGTCTACCTCGACTCCCAGAGCAACCTGCCGGTGGACAACCTGACGATCTCGTCCATAACAGCGGACGATCTGGCGCTGCAGACCACGACCTATACCGGCCGGTTCCAGCGTCTCAACCCCGGCGTGGACTACACCATGGACTACGCCAAGGGCGTGCTGACCTTCAGCCGCGGCTTGAACGTGCAGGACGTGATCATCCTGGACTACACCAATGCCAACGGCACACTGCTATCGCAGAACTCCTCTTCGATGACCGTTAACACTCTCGGTTCTGGCAAGTTGAAACTGGTGAAGACGCTGAACGACGTGCCCGTCAGTACCGGCACCCTGACGGACCTGGACTTCGCCTCACAGGCCGGCTGGAACCGGGAGATAAAGACCTACTATTCCATAGGTCAGACCAACCTGGTACGCGACGACGGCCGCGGCAGTTTCAGGCTTAAACTGCAGGATTTCAACCGCAACGAGGTCTCCGCCACCGACACCCGGGGTCAGACCGTAAAGTACCCCGACAACATAGAGGTGGATTTCGAGCAGGGCATATTCAGCCTGAAGTACCCGTTCCAGGACCCCGAACTCTCCGGCACGCCGGACCGGCAGATCTATTCCGCCTCGCCGGCCGCCAGGCGGCTGTTCCACGTCGAATATTCCTACAGGTTCAAGACCTTCCTGCTGGAACCGTCGATAGTGGTCAACTCGGAAGTAGTGACCGTGGACAAGCAGAAGCTGCGCAAGAACGAGGAATACTACATCGATTACGACTCGGGCTTCATCACCTTCTACTACCCGGACCGCATAGGCCAGACCAGCAATATAGAGATAACCTACGAAGTCTCTCCCTTCGGCGGCGCCGGCAACCTTTCGCTCGTCGGCGGGCGCGTATCCTACGATCTCGGGTCCAAGCTCTCGCTGGGCAGCTCGCTGCTCTACCAGGGCGGCATCAAGTCCGCCGCGGTCCCCAGCGTGACCGACCTTACCAGCAGCATGTTCGTCTACGAGGGCGACGTGCGGTTCAAGGACCTCAACATCTTCGGCATGAAGATGAACATGGGCGGCGAAATAGCCCAGTCGCGGCTCAACCCCAACCTCAACGACTTCGCGCTGGTGGACAACATGGAGGGCGTCAAGCAGGAGGACTCGGCGGCGATGGACCGCAACTACTGGTACATCGCGGCCAATCCCACGGGGAGCCCGGCCGACCCGACCTCGGTCGCCTGGGAGACGGTGGACGTGCGGTCCCGGGACATAAACCCGCAGTCCACCTCCGACGGCACCCAGCAGGTCCTGTCCGTGAATTACGATTTCACGCTGTCCAACGAAGTCTCGATAGTCTACCCTCTCTCCATCACGGGGACCGACTTCACGCAGAAAACCGCCATAGAGATGGTGCTCTACGGCCAGGGCGGCGGCGGCCCCGAGATTAACGTCCATTTCGGCCAGATAAACGAGGACGCCGACGGGCAGGGCGGAGATAATTTCGCCTGCTCCAACGGCGTGGCGCTGCTGGGCGCCCCGAAAAGCGAGGACCTCAACTGCGACGGCCAGCTCTCCAACGCCGAGGACGTCGGCTGGCTCTACGACCCGGTAGGCCAGCCCAACCAGGCCCGCTACGGCGCCAATAACGGCCGCATCGACACCGCCGACCTCAACCGCAACGGCAGGCTCGACCCGCAGGACTTCAGCGGCGGCTCATTCGGTTATGTCAGCGGAACCAAGTTCACCGATACGACCAGTTTGTCGGAAAAGGACCAAATTGATTTCAGCGGCTGGCGGACCTGGAACAGGCCGCTTTTCATAGCCTCCACCGAGACCTACAAGTGGAACGCCATAAAACAGGTCCGCATAACGCTTAAAAAAGGCGCCGGAACCACGCTCAACTCAGGCACTATACGCTTCGCCCGCATAGCGGCCGTGGGCAATACCTGGACAGTGCAGCAGAGCACCACCACGGGCACCCTGCAGCTGCTGGGCGTCAACAATATAGACAACCCGGGCTACACCCCCATCTACGACGCGGGAGGAGCGCCGTCGCAGGTTTACAACGACCTCTACGGCTCGGTCTCGGAGCAGCGCGAGCGCACCAACTCCGCCAACGTCAGCGAGCAGGCGCTGTCGGTGACCTACGACTCCATCGTTTCGACCTCGGCGGTCTACGCCTACCGCAAGTACCCCCGGCCGCTGGACATATCCCAGCACGCCGAGTTCCGCTTCCTGCTCTACTCCAGCGTGACCGCCAACGCCAGCTTCTATATCAAGATCGGCGACGAGAACAACTATTTCAAGGCCTCCGTGGCCCCCTCCGCGCTGGCGGGCTGGCGCCTGATCACCCTCGGCCAGGAGGACGTCAACGGCGACAAGGTCCCCGACGTCTGGACTAACGCCAGCCCCTACGCGGTGGAGATCTCGTCCCGGGGAAACCCCAGCCTCCAGCAGGTCTCGGGCATACTCATAGGCGTGGAAACCGCGGACGGGCAGAAAAGCGGCACCTTCTATCTCAACGAGATACACCTGGCGGAACCGCTGACCCGCACCGGCGAGGCGAAGAAGGCCGAGGCCTCGTTCGAGATACCGGGCTGGATGAGCTTCGGCGGCAAGCACCGCGAGACGGACCGCAGCTTCCAGACGCCGGTCTCGGTCATCTCCAACCAGGACAACGAGCAGCAGACGGCCTACCTGAACTTCAACAGGCTCTCTTTCTTCCCGCTGACCTTCACCGGCTCCCGCCAGGTCACGGTCACACCCAACACCTACGTCACCGGCGGCAGCAACCTCGTCACCTCCCTGCAGCAGGGCCGGGTGAAAAAGCTCGACGGCACGGCCGCGGGCAACCTCGCCATAGGCGCGCTGCCGCGGGTATCCCTGAACTATACCGGCAACCGGACCGAATACGACCTGCTGCTGCGCGAGGACAAGCGGGACGTCTACAGCGGCGCCCTGACCTATAGCCCCCCCTTCCAGTTCTTCCTGCTCCCGCGCAGCCTGAGCCTCACCTACTCGCGGACCAGCAACAAGGTCGACTACCGCAAGGACGACCTGCTGGCGGCGGGCGCCAGCCTGGACGGCCTCTACCGCACCG
>JAVVFK010000215.1:0-4204 GCA_032251015.1 Elusimicrobiales bacterium | reverse complement strand
ACGCCTCTTTCGCGGGCCCGGGCGAGACGAGACCGAAATAAGCTTTAAGTTCCGCCGACTGCGGACGGGACGATGAAACGAAAGCGACGACCGCACCCCCGGCGTCGAACCACCGCTCCAGCGCCGAGGCGGTCGCGGGCGACAAAGGGGGAAGGCCGGCCAGGACCAGAGTTCCGGCCTCCGACTTCACCGCGGCGTCCGCGGCGCCGTAATGGCGGAAGGCGGCGGCGTACGGGAGCGAGCCGGAAGAAAAAAGTTTCTTCATGAAATACGCCGCGGTACCGGGCGCCGGCTCCTCGGGCCCGGGATGGAGCACCGCGACTCCGGGAGAAGGATCGCCGGCCGGGAAAGCGTAGTACGCCCTGTCGTCACCGGGCAGAGCGTCCGGGCCGGCGGCGACGCAGCCCCGGGAAAGGTCCGCCGTGAACACGGCCGAAGCGGAAGCCGCTCCCGTCCCGCGCAGCGAAGGGCCGGGCAGCGGGACCCCTCCCGGGCCGCAGAGCAGGAGGCGCCGCGGAGGGGAAGCGGCGGCTGCCTCGTTCCAGGCCGCGACGGCCTCGAGGGCGCGGCCGGAGCCGGACCGCCGCACCGATACCGCCCAGGAATTGGCCGGCCGCACGGAGAGATCCAGGCCGGCGACGCGGAAAGACGGGTCATAGCCCTTCAAAGAACCCAGGCCTTCCTTCATCCCGGCCAGCCCGTCGGCGGAGGAATCCGAGAGCAGCAGCACCGACTTCCGCGCGCCGGGCCGCTCCCCGTCCGACAGCAAAGAGAACGCCGCTTCCAGGGCCGGGCGGTAAGCCGTCGTCTCCCAGCCCGGGGAAGCCGCGAGGGCGCGCCCGGCCAGTTCCTCCGGGGAGCGCCCCCAGGCGGGTGTTCCCGCGGGTTCCCTGTCGAAAAAGATCAGGGCCGCCCTGTCCTCCGGGCCGAGTTCGCCCAGCGCCGCGGCCGCGGTCTCCGCCGCCAGCGAGAACCTGTCGGAACCGGCGTAAGCCGCGCGCATAGAATAGGAACGGTCCAGCAGGAACACCACGTCGGACGGGGCGCCGGCCGCGGCGCGCGCCAGCGGAAGCGGGAAACCGTCGGCGACCGGAGCGGAGAACGCGAAGGCGGCGGACGCCGCGCCCAGGCAGCGCAGCAGAAGCGCGAGCGCGGGCCTGTACCGCCGTCGGGCGCGGATATCGGCGAGCGCCTCGCGCAGCACGACCATGGCTCCGAAACGCACTTCCGGCCTGGGCGGTTTGAACAGCAGGCGCACGGCCGCGGGCAGCAGGAAGGCGGCCGGCACCAGCCAGAGGACCCATTCACGGCCGAAGGTCATGAGAGCGTGCCCCTCATCTCAGCCACCCCGCCAGGAAACGGTCGAGATTGCGGAACAGCGGCAGATCGGTGCGAACGGGAAAATAGGAAAGGCGGGGGGAGGAAAAGAGCCCGGCGCAGAGGGCGCGCCGCCGCGCGGCGGCCGCCAGGTAGGCCTCCTCGAGGTCGTCGGCGGGCGCGGACAGGGAACCTCCCTCCTCCAGGCCCGAGAACAGCGTTTCGCCGCGCCAGGGGAAGCCGTCCTCCCCGGGGTCCAGCAGGTGCAGCACGAAACACCTGCCGGCCCTGGCCGACAGTTCCCTGGCCGAGGCCTCCAGTTCCTCGCGGCCGCAGAGCAGGTCGGAAAAGAAAAAGACCGACGGCCGCTTTCCTCCCGCCGGGCCGGGCGCGAGGCCGGCGAGACCGTCCCAGCGGCCGGCCGGCGTCACCGAAGCGAAGGCTCCGTCCAGCCTGGCGAGATGCCCGGCACCGGACCCCTGCGGCACCCCGGCGCCGGCGCCGCGCGGAAGGAACCCGAGGCCGCACGGGTCGCGGCGGAAAAGACAGAGGCAGGCCAGGGCCATGGCGAACCGGCAGGCGTACTCCCACTTGGAGAACACCGCGCCGGGACCGGCGAAGGACATCGAGGCGGAAGCGTCGGCCAGCAGTTCGAAGCGTATGGACTCTTCCCTGCGGAACTGCCGGAGATAATAGCGGTCGCTGCGCGCGTAGAGTTTCCAGTCGATGGAGCGCACGGGATCGCCTTCGGAGTAGGCGCGGTACTCGGAGAATTCCTGGCCGGGGCCGTGCGAAGCCCGGGCCGCGTGAAAACCCTCAGCCCGGCCGGAGCCGGAGAGGCGCAGCGGCCTCATGGCCCGGGCCCTTACGCGGGAGACGGTTTCCTGGTCCAGGTATCTCATACGGTAAGTCCGGCCGCGCCGCCGCGGCTTAAGGGACCGTCAGGATATCCCGGCGATCATCCTGGCGATAAGGTCGTCGGGCCTGATCCCCTCGGCCTCGGCCTGGAAAGAGAGGACCAGGCGGTGCCGCAGCGCGGGACCGGCGACCGCCTTGATATCCTCGACGGAAACGGCGAAGCGCCCGTCGAGAACGGCGCGCGCCTTGGCGGCCAGGACCAGCGATTGCGAGGCGCGCGGGCCGGCGCCCCAGGTCACCAGGCGGGCCAGGTCGGAGCCGGGAGCGGGCCTGGTGGAGCGGGCGAGCCGCACGGCGAAATCGAGCGCCGAATCGGTGACGGCGGTCCCGCGCACGGCCTCCTGCAGACGCAGGACTTCCTCCGCCGACAGGGCCTTGGCGGGCGCCGCCTGGGGAGCGGCGGTCGTCATATTCACGATAAGTTTCTCTTCCTCGAACGAGGGGTAGGAGATGTTCACCTGGAGCAGGAAGCGGTCGAGCTGGGCCTCCGGGAGAGGGTAGGTGCCTTCCTGCTCTATAGGGTTCTGCGTGGCCAGCACCATGAAAGGCGCGGGGAGCGGGCGGGTCTCTCCGCCGGAGGTGACGCGTCCTTCCTGCATGGCCTCGAGCAGCGCGGACTGGGTCTTCGGAGGGGTGCGGTTTATCTCGTCGGCCAGTATGACGTTGGCGAAGACGGGACCTTTGAGGAACTGGATGTCGCGCGCCCCCGTGCGCGGGTCCTGGCGCAGCACTTCGCAGCCGAGTATGTCGGAGGGCATCAGGTCGGGGGTGAACTGTATGCGCGAGAAACTGAGGTCGAGTATGGAGGCCAGCGTGGAGACCATCAGCGTCTTGGCCAGTCCCGGCACGCCGACCAGCAGAACGTGGCCGCGCGCAAAAAGCGAGATCAGCAGCTGCTCGACCGCCTCGTCCTGGCCCACTACCAGAGTGCGCAGCGAAGCGAGGACTTTCTTCTTTATCCCTGGCAGGGTCTCCGCGTTTTTCAGATTTTCTTCCTGGCGCATCGTACCTCCGGCGCGCCGGCGCGGCCCCGGCCGCGCGCCCCTGGCGCGTACTTGAGATTATATTTTTTAGCGGGGGGGCAGTCTATCGGCGCGCGGCGCCGGTACAAAAAAAGGCAGGGCTGCCTTTTGGGGGGTAGGGTGAGGGAGGCAGCCCTGACAAAATCAATTCTAACACCTCTTTTGATGTTTGTCAAGAGCGGCCTGTAACAAAAGTCACGGCCTCCCGCGTCGCGGCGGCGCCCCCCGGCGCCGCCGCGGCGCGGGGCCTCCCTCGCCCCGAACCCCTTAATAGTCCCCAAAAAATCTTCAGGGTACCGACGGATCTCCCACCAGCTCCCGCACTATCTTCTCCAGCTCCCGGAAAGAAAAAGGCTTGGTCAGGTAGGCGTCCGCCCCGGACCCGAGCATCCGCCGCTTGACGTTGTCCGCGTCGTAGCCCGTGACGGCCACCACCTTGGTGTCGCGGTTTAGGCTCTTGATTATTTCGCAGACCTTGAAGCCGTCGAGCCCGGGCAGCATGATATCCAGTATCACCAGTTCGGGAAGCTGCGATTCCATTATACGCCCGGCTTCGAAACCATTGGCCACCGTGAAGACCTCGAAGCCGCCGAGCCTGCGGAAGAAAGCAGCGGCTATCTTGAGGAATTTAGTGTCGTCCTCCACGATAAGGACCTTGAGCCTGGGACCGCCGGAGAATCCCGACGGCAGCGGCATCTTGTTCGCCTTGAGGAACTCGGAGAGGTCCTCCCTGGCCACGCGGCGGTGGCCGCCGACCGTGACGAAGGCCTTGAGTTTGCCGCTGTCTATCCAGTTCGCGACCGTGGTCGGGGACAGGTCCAGTATCTTGGCTATGTCGAAAGTGGTGTAGGTTTTGTTTTTGTTCATTGTTGTGATTTTTATGGTTTTGAAGTTATTTAGAATTGTAGAAAAGAAAAACCGTCCGCGTCAATCCCGTGGCCGCGGGA
>JAVVFK010000214.1:0-4275 GCA_032251015.1 Elusimicrobiales bacterium | reverse complement strand
TTCGCCTGGGTGCCTTACGGCGACCTGGGAGACACCTTCCGCTATTCCCTTCTTATAAAGTTCTGACACCCCGGAAAAAATCCTGGCCGGGCCTGCAACCTTTCGGGTCCCCGGCGCGTATCACCAATGGAGCGCCATTATGAACAGCCGCCAAGACCATATCGCCAAAGCCATAGCCGCCCTGCCCGGGATGAAAGCCCCGGCCGGGCTCAAACTGGCCGTGCTGGCCGCCCTCAGGCGGGAGACCGCGCCCTGGTACCTGCCGGCCCTGCGAGCCGCGGCCGTGCTGCTGGCCGCCTGGGGCGCCGCCGTCCTGGCCTCCGGCGCCTTCTGGGCGATGACCAACGCCGGCGAGCTGGCGGCCCTGGCCGCCGACCCCGGCGCGCTGGTCATGGCCGCCAAGGCCTGGGCGCTGAGCGCGCTCACCCTGCTGCCCAGGCTCTGGGACGTGGCGGTCTCCGTGCCGCGCCTGCTGGCGGACAACCCGCCCCCGGTGACGCTTTTAGCCGAACTGACCGCCGCCGCGGCGTTCACGACCGCCTGGCTCTCCAGGCTGCCGTCGCGCGCCGCGGCTTCTAAATAAAGGAGAAAGAAAATGAAAAGGATATTGATAGCGCTGGCCGCCGTTTCGATGGCGGCGCTGGTCCCGGCCGAAGCGCAGGCCCGCCGCGACAAGGTCATACTGCACGGCGATATGGTCATAGAGAAGGACTCCCGCCGCGACAAGGACATACTCACCGACGGCTCGCTGACCGTGGACGGCACGCTGGCGGCCGACGCAGTCTCTCTGGGCGGCCCCGTCACCGTCAACGGGCTCGTGACCGGCGACGTCTCCTCGATGGGCGGCCCCGTCATGATAAACGGCCGCGCCGCCGACGACGTCTCGTCCTTCGGCGGCCCCGTCACGGTCGCCGGCGAGGTGGGCGGCGACGTTTCGACCATGGGCGGCCCGGTCGAGGTTACCGGCCACGTGGCCGGCGACATCTCCTCGATGGGCGGGAACGTCACGCTGCGCCCGGGAGCGGTGCTGGACGGCGATATCTCCACGCTCGGCGGCATGGTCACCAAAGAGGACGGCGCCGTTCACCGCGGGATCGTCACCTCCTTCGACTCCCGCGATATCCGCCGCGCGATAATGAACTTCGGCCGCGTCGTCCGCCAGGGCGAGAAGAACATCGGCCCGCTGCTGGCCGGCGGCCTGGCCACGGCCGGGCTGATCTTCCTGGTCTCGCTGCTCTTCACCGGCGTGATACTGCTGCTGGTGCCGGCAGTCTTCTTTCCCGAGAACACCCGCCGCTCCGCCGGCGCCATACGCGCCGACTTCTGGCGCTCCACCGGCATAGGCGCGCTGATAACGGTGGCTTTCGCCCCGGCCATGCTGATGCTGCTGGTCTCCATACTCGGCATACCGCTGATACCGCTGGCCATACTGCTTATGGTCTGCGCCGCGGCGCTGGGCCTGAGCGGATTCAGCGTGGTTCTCCAGGAGCGGTTCTTCGAGGGGATAAAGCGCAAGGCGCCCGTCTCGCTGCTGGGACAGGTCGTGGTGGGCTACGCGCTCATGGCCGGCCTGCTCATCTTCGGCAATATCATCCCGCTGGTGGGGGGAGTGCTTTCCTTCATCGGTTTTATGATGCTGGCCTTCGGATCGGTGGTGGGACTGGGCGCCGCCTGGGACACCCGTATGGGCAGCCGCCCCGGCCCCGTCCCGCCCCCGCAGGCCCCCCCGCAGCAGTAAGTCTTAATTGGGGACACAATACCTATTTCCGCCGGAAATAGGTATTGTGTCCCCCTTTATTTCCCCTTTATTTCCCCTTTATTTCCTACAATATGGCGCTATGGCGAAAATGATACACGGAAACGCGCTGGACTTCAACAACCAGAGCGAGAAACGCTTCTTCGAACTGCTCCAGCACAGCCCCGCCACCGCCGCCTGGACCGTCATCTACTCCCACAAGACCGTCACCGGCGGCGAGCGCGAGACCGACTTCGTCGCCATGATCCCGGAGCTCGGCCTGGTCGCCGTAGAGCTCAAGGCCGCCGAGCTCTCCTACAGCTCCCGCGTGCCCGGCTTCAAGTACGCCAAGGGCGGCTTCATAGCCCTGCGCGACGTGCTGGTGGCCGCCAAGAAGAAGGAACGCCACCTGCGCGAACTGCTGCTCAAGCGCTGCGGCAACGTCTTCTCCGGCGAGATCAGCGTCTTCCTCAACGTCCGCCAGTCCGACCTGCGCCACCTGCCGGACTCGGCCTCGCTCTACATCGCCTCCGACTGCAAGTACCAGGACATCCCCGCCCTCATCGCCGCCAAGGCCATGGAGCAGAAGGCCGCGGTGACCCAGGCCCACCGCATGAGCTTCGTGAAATGGAAGGAGGGGGACATCTCCGCCTTCGCCCGCTACCTCAAGGGCGAGTTCATCGAGGAAGAGGGCAATATCTGCCGCAATTACCTGGAGAACAACTGGCGGGCCAACGCCGAGACGCTGGGCATCACCTACAACATGATCTCCACGATGCCGCGCCTGCTGCTGCGCGGCCCCGCCGGCACCGGTAAGACCGGCCTGCTGCTGCAGCGCGCCCGCGAGCTCGACCGCAACAACGACACGCTGGTGCTCTGCTACAACAAGCTGCTGGCCGAAAGCCTCAGGACCGAGCTCGCCGGATGCGACCGCACCGACGTGTGGTGCCTCGAGGACTACCTGCGCGAGCTCTGCGGCTCGCCCTGGAACGCCGACGAGGACATCGGCCCGCTGATGCGCGACAAGCTGCCCGCGGCGGCGCTGGAGAAGCTCAAAAAAAAGAAGCCGGCCTACGACGTTCTGCTGGTCGACGAGTTCCAGGATTTCCTGCGCCGGAACTGGCTGGACGTGCTCGACGCCTCGGTGAAGAGCGGCCTGGCTGGGGGGAAGACCTGGCTCTTCGCCGATTTCTCCGTCGGCTCCCTGGCCGAGAGCGACGTGAGGCCCGGCGATTTTCTGAAAAAGTACGGCTTCAAGGACGAGCTGATCAACCTGCGCGTCAATTACCGCAACGCCACCGAGATCGCCGCCGTGGTGGAGTATATCGCGGCCTCCAGCAATAAGCGCGTGCTCTACGATAAGTCGCTCAATCTCTGCGACCTGCCCATAGAAGTGGTGACCTACTCCGACGACGACGAGCAGTCCGACCTGGTCAACAACTCCGTCTCCGACCTGATGGGCGAGGGCTACTGCTACCAGCCCTCCGACATCGCCGTGCTCTCGGCCCACCGCGCCTCCGAGTCGGCCCTGGGCGCCTCGCTGCGCGAGGACATCGCCTTCAATTCCATCCACGCCGTGAAGGGGATGGAGGCCAAAGTGGTGCTCATCACCGACCTGCACCAGCGCACGCCGCTGCGCCCCGACCCGCGCGTCCTGCTCTACCTCGGCGCCTCGCGCGCCATGTTCAAACTGCTGTTCTTCGTCCACAAGGACTTCTACAAGGAATTCCTGAAGATCACCGGGCTGAGCTGAAAAAGCCGCCGGAAAAAAATAATTTCCGCCTGGGCCTTGACAAGTCAACGGGCGGCTGTTATACTCGTAAGGTAGTCCTGATCTTTGAGACAGTTTTGGTGCGCCGGTTCGGTGGTTTCGGTCGCGGTCTCGGTTGCGGTCGGCTCGGGGATGGCCCCGGCCCCGGCGCGGTTCCCCCGGTCCCCGTCCCGCCCCTGCGGGCGCGCGGCTCCCGGGTCTGCGGTCCGGCTGCGGTGTCGGTGTGCGGTGTTGTTGTTCCCGCGGTCGCGGTCCTCGGTAGCGGTTGCGGTGCGGTTGCGGTGCGGTTGCGGTCGCCGGTCCGCCTGTGCGGTGCGAGTGTTCCGAGTAGCGAGCCCCCGTCGTCCTGACGGGGGCCCGCTTTTTTATACCCGCTTTTTAAGGTTCAGTAATTGATAATCAGCGAGACGCCGGTTATCGTGTCCTTGCGCCTGAAACCGGCGCCCGGCTTATTGACCAGCTTCCAGATATAGGACGCTTTCATCGACATGTGCGAATTTATCGAGGCCGTCAGAGCGGTCTCGGTATTGACGCGGTAGCCGTCGGAATCGTCCAGGTTCCCCAGCCATTCCGCGTCCTGGCTGGCGTTGGCGGTGGGTGAAAGGGTCTTTTTGTACTTGGCGTAGAAACGGTAGGTGCCGAACCTCTCGTTCTCCGAGGTGATCCTGTCCTCCCATATATAACCGCCGCCGGCTTCCAGCGAGAGCTTGTCGGTGGCGGTGTCCATCAGGTTGCGCCCGAGGCCGACGCCTACGCTCCACCGGTCCTG
>JAVVFK010000213.1:0-4307 GCA_032251015.1 Elusimicrobiales bacterium | reverse complement strand
GCCGTTTACCTCCGCGCCGGCGCTCCCGGGCTCGCGGAGCATCCCAGGCTGGAAGGCGCGAGATGAGCCTGCGCCGCCTGTCGCCTCTCCTCTGGACCTCCGCCGCGCTCGCGCTGGCGGTGGGGATGGGCGGGCTCAGGGACCCGGGCCGCGCCGCGACGTTCACGATAATATTCTGGGGGATGGTGTTCTTCGTAGAAGGAGGGGTCCGCTTCTCCCGGGGCGGACTCTGGACCGCCCTGGCCGCCTGGACGCTGCTGTCGGCCCTGATGAACCCTTCGGCCGGCCCGGCCGCGCTGGCCGTTTCGGCGCGTTTCTGGCTGGCCGCCGCGTTCTTCGCCTGCGCGGCCTCCGCGCACGGGTTCGCCAGGTCCGCCGGGGTCGTGACCGCGCTGGCCGGCGCCGCCGGCGCCGCGGCGGTCTATTACCAGGCCCTGGCCGGACTCCCGCTCTCCGGCATGATACCGCCGAACCCGAATTATACGGCCGCGCTTGCCGGCGCGGGAGCCTCGCTGCTCATGGTCGCGGGCGCGGCCGGCAAGGGCCGCTCCCGCTGGCTGCTGTGGGGCGGCGCGCTCTTGATGGCCGGCGCCGTGGCCCTGCTCAATTCCCGCGGAGCCGCGCTTGCCGGCTGGGCCGCGCTGACCTGGGCCTTCTTCAGCTCGGGCCGCCGCCGCGCCGGCTACGCCGTCCTCCTGGCCCCTCTCCTGCTGGCCGTGCTGCTGCCGCAGGAAGTTATTTATTCTTTCCTCAAGGCCGGCGACGCCAACGCCTACCGCCGCCTGGATATCTGGAGCACGGCGGCGGCTGCTTTCGCCGAGCGCCCGCTGTCCGGCTGGGGGCCTGGCTCGTTCCGCTACGCGTTCGAAGCCCTGAAATTCCCGGCTTTCAACGGGGTCTCCTTCTTCGGCCATTCCACGGTACACGCGCATAGCGAACCGCTGCAACTGCTGGCGGAGACCGGGCTCCCGGGAGCGGCCCTCTACCTGTCGGCCTTCTGGGTCTCCTTCCGGCGTTCCGCGCGCAGCGTGCTCGCCGTGCCGGCTCTTTTCCTCTTCGTGCATTCCTGTGTCGACGGCATATTCTACGCCTGGGGACTCCAGCTCCTGATGCTGGCCTGCCTGGCGGGAGCCGAGGGCGCGCTGCGTCCCGTCGAAGAGGACCGCCCCGTTCTTTTTCCGACTTCCCCGGAACTGTTGCGGGCGCGCTTCGTCTACGTGCTGCCCGCCCTCGCTGCGGCCGCCCTGGCCGCTTTCTCCTGGCAGTGGATGCACCGTCAGGGACGCGACGTTGCCTGCGCCATGTCGGGCAAATGGGACGCGGAGTCCCGGCTCGAATGCGCCGGCCGCGCCATCCGCTTCTCGCCTTACAGGGAGGCTCTGCACCTGGTCCGGGCCGAACAGCTGGCGGCCTGGTCCGGCAGCGCGGCGGCCGGCCCCGCCGCCGCCGAGGCCGGGCTGGAACGGCTGCCGCTGTCGGCCATGCTTAATTACAGGGCCGCCGGGTTCTACGCGGCGGCGGGAGCCGGGGTGAAGGCGGAGGAAAAGCTCAGGCGCGCTCTCTACCTGGAGCCCAATTTCGCGCGGGCCCGCCTGGCGCTGGCGGAGGTGCTGGGCTCTTCCGGCCGCCGGGCCGCGGCCGCCGCCGAGATTTCCGCCGCGCGCGCCGCGGCCGCCCTCGCGCCCTACTCGCGTTCGCCTTACGACAGGGCCATGACCCAGGCCCCGCCGGGACCATGAACTGGCGCGATTACTGTCTCGACCCGGGTATAGCCTCGGGCGGCAACAGCGCGGTCCTGCTGAAGGGCGGCGCGGAGGCGTTCGCCGCGATGGAGGAGCTGATCCTGTCGGCGCGCCGGAGTCTCCTGCTCGAGTTCTACTCCTTCGCCGACGATTCCGTCGGGCGCCGCTTCGGAGAACTGCTGGTTTCGCGCGCCGCGGCCGGGGTGGAGACTTACCTTATATACGACGCGGTCGGCTCCATCCGGACCGACGGGGATTTTTTCCGCGACCTCGCGCGCCGCGGCGTGCGGGTGGGGGCGTTCCATCCCATGGTCCCGTGGAAGCCGCACTGGAACTGGGGCCTGCGCAACCACCGTAAGATGTTCTGCGCCGATTCCTCGACGGTGATAGTCGGCGGTTTCAACCTGACCGAGCGCGACGCCCCGCGCTCCATGGGCGGAGGGGGCTGGAAGGACGCGCAGGTGAAAGTTTCCGGGCCCGTCGCGGCGGAGATAGAGGGGCTCTTCTGGAATTCCTGGGCGCTTTGCGGCAAGCGGCCGCCCCCGCCCGGCGCGTCGCCGAAGGCGCCGGGCGGCGAGCACGCGGCGGTGCTTTCCGCGTCCGGCTTCCGGCAGGAGCGTTCCATCCGCCGGTCTTACCGCCACGCCATAGACCGGGCCCGGAAGCGTATCCGCATAACCAACGCCTATTTCCTTCCTGACCGGATAATACGGAAAAGCCTGATGCGCGCCGCGCGCCGCGGCGTGGACGTGCGGATAATAACGCCGGGGAAGACGGACCATCCCTACGTCCTATGGGCCTCCTGGGCGATGTTCCCGCGCATGATACGCAGCGGCGTGCGCATATACGAATGGACGGGAGAGATACTGCATTCCAAGACCGCCGTTATAGACGGCGTCTGGTCTTCCGTCGGCAGCCACAACCTCGATCACCGCAGTCTCCATTACAACCTGGAACTAAACGTCAACGTTTTCGGCCCCGCTTTCGGCCGCGCCATGGAGGACCTTTTCGAGGCCGACCTCCGTTCCTGCCGGGAGGTCACCCGGGAGGAATGCCGTTCCAGGCCCTTCCTGCACAAGGCGGCCAGCGCCGTGCTTTATATGCTGAGGTCCTGGTTGTGACGACCCCGGCGCTGTTCCTGTCTTTCCTCCTTTCCTGCGCCGCCTCCGCGCAGGAACCGCCGGAAGTTCCCGTGGCCGCGGCAGCCGCGGCCGGGGAGAGGGCCGGGAATTTCGAGGAGACGCGCGACCGCATACTTTACAGCCTCTTCTTCCGAGGCGAGGTGGCCGACGTCATCATAGAGGCCGGTCTGGCCGGCCGTTTCGTGGCGGCGGCGGAAGGGGAACCGTATTCGGAATTAAGAGAGAGGATGCTGGCCTGGATAAAATCAGATCCCGACGAGGCCGCGCGCGTTTATCTCTATCTTAAGTCCGGCGGCGCCGCGGAGCGGCCGGGAGAGCCCCCGGCCGATAAGGAGTACTCATTCGAGATAAGTCCTCATTTCGCGGGGCTGGTGAAAGCCCTGGCCGCCGCGGCCGGAGATCCCCGCGCGTCCGACGAGGACCTGGGCGCCGCGGGACGCAGACTTTTTTCCGGGCTGGAGATGGAGCCCGACGGCTCCATGGGGGGCGATATGCGGGCGGTCCCCGCGGAAAACGGCCCAGCCGAAGACGGTTCTTCACTGATAAACGCCGACTTCAGGCTGAATAAGAAAGCCCTGGCCGGTTCGGCCCGCCGCCTGGGGGCCTGGGCCGAGTCTGCCGGGAGGGACCTGGAGCGGGCCCGCGGCCCCCGCGCCGGCCGCCGCGCCGGCCTGATCGGTAAAGCCTTCGCCGGTTACCGCGGGCTGCTCGTCGCGGCTTCCTCCGTCTCGGGCAGGGACAGGATAACGGCCGCCGAAGCGGCCCGGTTGGAAAAGCTCAGGCTTTCCGTGCGTGCTTCGCTTTCCGCTTCCTCGCTGCTGGCCGCGGCGGACGACCTGGATTCAATGGCGGAACTGATGGAGCGGCGGGGGCGGCCGTCGTCCGCGCATCGCGCCCGGGAGGCGGCGGCCGGTCTCGACGCGGCCGGCGGAAAGATAGAGTCGGGTTCGGCGCCGGCGGGGGAGATCTCCCGGCTGGTCCATGAAGGGGAGAAACTTTACCGCGCGGCTTCGTTCGGGGCGCGCGCGGCCCTGCTCCTGTCGAACATGGCCGAAACGGCCGCCCGGCCCGCCTTTTCCTGCTTTTACGATTTCCTGGCCGATCTTTATTTCAGGCGGGCCGCTCCCTCGTCCGCCTACGCCCGCTCCAGGCGGCTGCTTTCGGAACTGGGCCGTACGGCGCCGGCCGCGGCCGCCCTGGCCGAGAAAGGCGATTTCGAAGCGGCCTTCTCCGCTCTTGCCGGCGTCCACGGTTCCGGGGAGGGGCCCGAGGGCGCGGCCTCCGGGTTCGCCGACGCTTTCAGGATGTCCGTTTCGGTTTCCCGCGCCAACGCGCGCGCGCAGTACCTGGCCGCCGGCGCGCTGCTCAACCCGCTGGGGCTGGAATTCGGTCCCGGGGGTTTCCGTCTCTCCGGGCTTTTCCC
>JAVVFK010000212.1:1777-4361 GCA_032251015.1 Elusimicrobiales bacterium | reverse complement strand
CGTTGTTTAGTTCTTTAGTTTTCGTTGTTCCGGGGACTGAAAAAAGGTTTTTAAGGCGGCGAAAACTAAAGAACTAAACAACGTCCCCGGAACGTCCGAACGGCTTGCCCGCCGCGGGGTTATTGTGTTTAATTGACTGCCATGGAGAAAGAAGTCTTCCATTTTACGGGGATCGGCGGGTTCGGCATGAGCGCCCTGGCCCAGATAAGGGCCATGGCCGGGCTTCCGGCCACTGGGTCCGACAGGGATTTCGACGCCGGCCGCAACCCGGAGACAAGGGCCGCGCTGGAAAAGCTGGGCATAAGGATATTTCCGCAGGACGGCTCGGGCGCCGCCGCGAAGCCCACGAAGGTAGTGGCCTCGACCGCGGTCGAGGGATCGAATCCCGACCTCGTCCGCGCCGCGGAACTGGGAGTACCGGTCACGCATCGTTCGGAACTGCTGGCCGAATACGTCAACTCCTCGCGGACGGTAGCGGTCGCCGGCACCAGCGGCAAGTCCACCGTAGCGGCCATGATCTTCGAAATACTGGACTTCGCCGGGCTGAAACCTTCGATAATAACGGGCGGGGCGCTCCTCTCGCTCAGGGAGAAAGGCCTGCTTGGCAACGCCTTCGCCGGAGGGGCCGGGCCGCTGGTGGTGGAGGCCGACGAATCCGACGGCACCGCCGCGCGGTACAAGCCCGCCCTCGGCGTACTGCTTAACATAACGCGCGATCATAAGGAGGTCGCCGAACTGCGGGGGATATTCTCCGCCTTCGCCGCTAATTGCGGGGAGTTCATCGCCTGCGCCGACGACACCGAGGCCGCGTCAATAAGTCCGGCTGGCGGTTTTTTCGGCCGCTCCGCCAAAGAACCCCGGTTCTCGGATCCGCGGCCGGGATTATTCGAATCCCGCTTCCGCCTGGGCGGGATAGATTTTTCCGTCCCGGCGCCGGGCGAGTACAGCGTAGACAATGCCGTGGCCGCGGCCGCCGCGTGCTCAAGGCTCGGGGTGTCCCTGGAGACCAGCGCCGCGGCCCTGGCTTCCTTCCGCGGCGTAGCCAGGCGCTTCAATGTCGTCGGCCGCGCCGGCGGCGTCACGGTGATAGACGATTTCGCGCATAACCCGGCCAAGATCGCGGCCGTGCTGGCGGCGCTTAAGCTGAGAGAGGGAGGACGTGTCCTGGCCCTTTTCCAGCCGCACGGTTTCGCGCCGGCCAGGCTGATGAGGGGAGAACTGCCCGGCGTGCTGTCCGCGGCGCTTTCCCCCGGCGACGAAATTTTTTTTCCGGACATTTATTACGCCGGCGGCACCGTGGCCAAAGATATCTCGTCCGCGGACCTGGCCGCCGACGCGGCCGCCGCCGGGCTCAGGGCCCGGCATCTTCCCGACCGGACCCGGATAGCGGCGGAAGTGGCCTCGGCCGCCCGGCCCGGGGATATCGTCATAGTGATGGGGGCGCGCGACCCGGGCCTGCCGGCCCTGGCTAGGGACATACTGGCGGAAGTTTCCGGGAGCACCGGGGGATGAAATGCTGACCGAGAGGGAATTTCTGCGCTACGCCAGGCAGATAGTCCTGCCGGGCGCCGGCGCCGGGGGAC
The DNA here is from genome assembly GCA_032251015.1 of Elusimicrobiales bacterium. Classification (GTDB taxonomy): domain Bacteria; phylum Elusimicrobiota; class Elusimicrobia; order Elusimicrobiales; family UBA9959; genus UBA2231. Next base: position 2,778 of record JAVVFK010000212.1, on the reverse strand, counting down.
AGGAGAAGCTGAAACGGACCTCGGTCTGCGTGGTCGGCGCGGGCGGCCTTGGCGCGCCCTGCATCGCTTATCTCGCCGGCGCCGGGATAGGGCGGATACTCATTGTAGAGCCCGGCCGGGTCGAGCCGGGGAACCTTCACAGGCAGATCATCTACCGCAACGAGGACTCGGGCTTCAGCAAGGCCCGCTCGGCCGCGGCTTTCGCCGCCCGGCTCAATCCGGACGTCAAAGCCGAGATGCGCGTTGAATTCCTGGAGGCTGCCAACGCGGAGCAGATGATCTCTGGCTACGACATAGTGGCCGACTGCACCGATAATTTCCCGGCACGAGATCTGATCAACCGGACCTGCGTGAAGCTGCGCAAGCCGCTGGTCTACGCCGCCATCTACCGCTTCGAGGCGCAGGTGGCGGTTTTCATGCCCGGGCGCGGGTGCCTGACCTGCCAGTTCCCGTCCGTTGAGGAGGGGGCGATACGGCCCGACGAGGGAGTGGCCGGGCCCGCCGCCGGAGCGGCGGGGGCTATGCAGGCCATGGAGGTTATCAAGCTGGCCTGGGGGATGGAACCGGACGGACATATGCTGCTCACGGACCTGAGGGACAACGAATTCGCCAAAGTCGGCCTGCGCCGCCTGCCGGACTGCCCGGTCTGCTGCGGCGGGTCAAATGGTAAAATATAAGGAAGAACTATGCCGAAAGCAGCCGTAAGCGTATATACGACCCTCCGCTCCAGGCTGGGCTTCGCCCGCCGGGAACTGGAAGGCGCCACCGTCGGCGACCTCATCGACGCGCTCTGCGCGCTGAAGGAGCCGGAGATAAGGAAGATCCTGCTCGACGACGGGGGGAAGGTGCGGGGCCATTTCGTGCTGACGCTCAACTCCGCCATGCTCGACAACGCTTCTGCGCGCGGCGTGAAAATATCGGACGGAGACATACTGCATATCTTCCCGCCGGTATCGGGAGGATAAGGAGACACTATGAAACCGGTAAAACTGACCGAAAAC
>JAVVFK010000212.1:0-1767 GCA_032251015.1 Elusimicrobiales bacterium | reverse complement strand
TCCTCTGCGTCAACCATTTCAACCGCAGGCTTTTCGACGCCCTTATCCCGCTGCCGCAGGGCACCAGTTATAATTCCTACCTGGTGCGCGGCGGGGAGAAGACCGCCATTATAGACGCCGCCGACCCCGAAAAGGCGGGTGTGCTGCTGGACTACCTGAAAGAGGAAAAGAAAATAGACTATATAATAGCCCAGCACGCCGAGCAGGACCACAGCGGCGGCATAGTGACGCTGCTGGAGAAGTACCCGGGCGCCATGGTGGTGACCAATCCCAAGTGCAAAGAGATGCTGATGACGCATCTCCATGTCCCGGCGGAGAAGTTCATAGAGGTCAAGGACGGGGAGGAACTGGACTTGGGCGGCAGGAAGCTCAGGTTCATATATACCCCCTGGGTGCACTGGCCCGAGACCATGAGCACCTGGCTCGAATCCGACGGCGTTCTTTTTACCTGCGATTTCTTCGGCTCCCATCTCGCCACGCCCAACCCGTTCTCCGATCCGGAGGACGTATACGAACCGATGAAGCGCTACTACGCTGAGATAATGATGCCTTTCCGCCAGCAGATAAAGGCCAACCTCGAAAAGATAGCGGGTCTGCCGGCCGGGTTCATCTGCCCCAGCCACGGCCCGGTGCACAAAGGCCAGATGCCGTCCAAGGTGAAGGAATATTACACTGACTGGGCCGTTTCCCCGCCCAAGAATAAGGTCGTGCTGGCTTATATCTCAATGCACGGCAGTACCCGCGTCATGGTCGACCGCCTTCATGGCCGCCTGCAGGAGCTGGGCGTTCACGTGGAGAAGCTTAACCTGGAGGATGTGGACACCGGCCGGCTCGCCATGTCGCTGGTCGACGCTTCCACCATAGTGGTAGGGACCCCTATGGTTCTGGCCGGCGCCCATCCCAAAGCCGTTTACGCCGCTTCACTGGTGAGTGCTCTGCGTCCCAAGGCTAAATGGCTTGGCGTCATCGGTTCTTTCGGCTGGGGGGGCAAGCTCGTAGAGTCACTGGCCTGCGCGCTTGGCGCTTTCAAGGCCGAAGTCCTGCCGCCGGTGCTGGTGAAAGGCCTGCCGCTGGAGGCGGACCTGGCGAAGATAGACGGGCTGGCGGACGAGGTAGCCAAAAAGCACGCCTCCCTCGTCTGACCCGGCCCTGGGCCGGGGCCCTTGAAAACGGCGCGGCTCTCTGCTAAACTTTTTGAGAAGCTTTCCGCGCACCGTAAGGGTTGCTGCGGACGGGTTTTGTTGTTTGGGGACATCTTATGGCCGATAACGCTGACAGGGGAAGAAAATCCCTTATCGTGATGGTCGTCACCTTTCTCATAATGGGCGGCGGCGTTTTTGGTTTCCTTATCTGGAACGGTCTCGAGGACATGAAGGACGTCAAGTTCCGCAGCTACGGCTCCGGCATCGCCGGCCGGGCCACTTTGCCTATACTCAAGTATTTCGGTTTCGTCGACGATGAGACGCCCGAGGGCAAGGCCAACGCCGAGTTCGCCCTTAAGATAGAAGAGGCCATTGAGACCGCCGGTCCCGCGGCCGCGGCCTCCGCGGCGGGGACCGGCGCTTCGGCGCAGGCCTCGCGCCCTCCGCGCCGGTCTTCCTCCGGCGGGGCGGCTTCTCCCAAATTCAGCGCCTCTCTTTCGGGCGCCGGTGCCATAAAAGGCTCGGGCGGCAGCAAATCTTTCTCCTCATTCTCCGGTTCCGGGGATTCGGGCGGGCTTAAGCTTTCCGGAAAGTCCGGTTCCGGCGGTGCCGTGGCCAAAGGCGG
>JAVVFK010000211.1:0-4365 GCA_032251015.1 Elusimicrobiales bacterium | reverse complement strand
GGAAGTCGGTGACGAGGTCGAGCTGCTCGTCGAAGCCGTTGGCAAAGGGAAGGGCGGTGTTGGCGCCGGGAAAGCGGTGGTCGTGCACCACTCCCTCGATGTTTCCGGCATCGTCCGAGGGGACCAGCGGCATATGGCAGTCGGCGCAGGCCAGGCCCGCCCGCCAGTGCGGGCTGGCGTTGGAGAACATCTCGAACTCCGGGTGGCGCAGGAAGCCCAGCTTGAAGCCGGTCACTTTCTGCGTCCACTCAAGGTGCGCGGGGTCGCTCTTTATCTTCTTTATGATGTCCTCTATGCGTATGGCGCCGAATTTCGAGTTCTGCCAGGGGAAGAACACCCCCTCGGACTTCATGTCCTTGTCCTTGCGCACCACGTAGGTGACATGGCACTGCGCGCAGACCAGCGAACGCATCTCCTGCCGGGAGAGGCGGGACTGGTTCACGCCGAGACGATCCAGCGCCTTGCCCAGCGTGAACTGGTTGAGCAGGCGCAGCGACATGTCGGCCGGATCGTGGCACTGTATGCAGGCCGTGCCCAGTTCACGGTGTTCTTTCGGGATCCAGGAATGGACTTCCCTGATAGGACGGGAGAAATAATCCTTACCGTGTTCCTCCTGCATCGCCTGCGCGTAGGGGGTCTTGCAGGTCAGGCAGACGCCGCCGGCTTTCAGGCGCGACTCGTCCACCTCCATCACGTCGGAGAGCATATGCCAGTGGCCGCGCGGCTCGTTGTACTCTATGCCGAAGCCCCAGCCCTTGTAGAGCAGGGCCAGGAACGGGTACTCGGAGAGTTTGTCGTAGATCTTCCCGTCGGTGTCCCAGCCCGGCTTGTAGCGGCTCTTGCCCGCCGGGATCTTCTCGGCGGTCTTTTTCCAGCGTTCGTATTCGAGAGGGTAGACCTTGCCCCATTCGGCCGGCTCGTAGGTCCCTTCCTTTATTTCGGCTATCTTTATCGGTTCGGCCCGCTTGGTGCAGGCGGCCAGCGCCAGGGCGGCCGCGGCCGCGAACAATATTCTTTTCATCTGTCCTCCGTATATCTGGCCCCGGGCAGCCCGGTGCGCCTGTGGGCGAGGTCCCTGTGGCAGTCTATGCAGGCGCGCGTGGTGTCTATGCGCGCCATAAGGTCCCCGTGACAGCGTATGCAGTTCTTCTGCAGCACGCGCTTACCGTGCTCGGTGAGGCTTATCTCGTCGTGTTCCCTCAGTCCCGAAAATTCGAAAAAGACGTCCTTGCCGCCGTCGATGGCTTTCCAGAGATAATGGTTGGCGGCGTTGTCGTTGGGCAGGTGGCAGTCGATGCACCAGTCCTGGCGGTGCGGGGAAAGACGCCAGTCCTTATGCTGGCTTTTCATCGAATGGCAGGTGCCGCAGAATGACGGCGTTTCCGTCAGCGTTACGAGGCGGGGCGGTCCGAAGAGCATGAAGAGGGCGCCGCCTCCGGCGAAGACCGCCAGGGCGGAGAGGCGCAATATCAGTTCCTGATGCTTTTTGAGCAGCGCCAGCCAGCCGCGGCGGGAGCGGGGGAGCCCCTCCGCCGCGCGGAGCAGGTATGTTTTTATTTTTTCGGGCGCGTCCATCTCTCCGCCGGTCCTTTACGCGTAACTATGCAGTCCCCCGAGGAGGAAATTCACCCCCAGGTAGGTGAAGATTACCAGAAAAAGACCGAGCACGGCAAGACGGCACAGCGCGGCCGAGCCGGAATAGGGCGGCATTGTCCGCAATCGGTGCCACGAGCTCTGCGAGTGGCCGGCCTTGCCGGTCTTGCTCATGTGCAGCAGTCCCGCGTAGAAAAGCCAGGTTATAAGAGACCAGATCTCTTTCGGGTCCCAGCTCCAGTACGAGCCCCAGGCGGCTTCCGCCCAGACCGAGCCGGTGATTATACCGGCGGTCAGGAGGAGGAACCCTCCTTTGACGAGCGCGCGGAGCAGCGGGGCGGCCTGTTCTTCTCTCTTTGCAAGGAAAGCCCAGGCCCCGTAGACGCCGGCCACGCCCAGCGCGGCGTAGGCGGCCATCGCCGTCAGCACGTGGAAGACCAGCCAGTTGGACCGCAGCGCGGGCATGAGGGGGGATAGGTCGCGGCGGGCCAGCGAGGCTCCGGCCAGCAGCGCGCAGAGGAGGAACAGCGCCGCGGGCCTGGCGGCCGCCGCCCTGCCGCGCGCGTATATCGCGGCCGCGGCCGTGAACCAGGCGGTGACCAGCAGCGATTCGTGCTGGTTGGCCATGGGCGGCCTGCCGGCTTCCGTCCAGAGCAGCGCCATAAGCGCGGTGAGCGCGGCCAGAGAGGTCCAGGCGGCCGGCCTCCACCAGCCCGCCGTTCTTTGGGACAGCGAGAGCGCGAAGGCCGCCATCGCGGCCGCGAAGGAGATGTTTTGCGTCAGGCTCAGAGTATCCATAAGAGCAACCCCGCGGTGATGAGCGCGAAACCGGCGTAGACCGGCCAGATGCCGGGATCGCGTTTGACCAGCAGCGTAGAAGAGGCCGGGTCGGCCGGGTCGTAGCCGTGCTGGTAGAGTTTGTAGCCGTAGAAAGAGGCGGGGGCGTTGACGCTTATGACCGTCCGCATCTCTTCGCCGTCGGCCCTAAGTTCCACTTCGCTCTCGTAGCCGGCCGGCCGCGTCCCTTCCACGCGAAGGAGCAGGTCCGGGCGGCCGCCGCCGTGCGGCGGGACCAGGCCCGCGAAAAGCAGGATATTCTCTTTTTTCGCCCCCGAGCTCAGTTCCAGTTCCGCGGCGGGATTGAAATAGTAAGGGGATTTCTCGGCCCGCCCGCCGCCGGGTCCTATGCCGAGGTCGCGGAAAAGCCGCAGGACCCTCGCCCGGGTCCCGCCCGGCAGCGCGAACTCCGCGCCGGGACGCAGCGGGTACGCCGCTCCGCCGGCCGCGAGGGAGTACTCCGGCTCCCCGTCGTAGAGAACGCGGAAGGAGATGAGTTTGACCGAGAACGGCAGCCTGTAGACCGCGGTTTCCGTGCGGGCTTCGCTGGCCTCGGCCCCCGTCGTCAGAGGGAGCCGCGCGCTGAACTTCCACGCCCCGCTGGCGAAGGCCCCGCCGATGACCAGCAGTATGCCGGCGTGCAGCAGGAGGGAGCGCCGCGGGCAGGAGGCGAAACGCGGGACCTGGCAGGCCGCCGTGTTGAGCAGCAGCGCCGCTCCCAGTGCCATGAACCACCAGCGGCCGTATACCGGGGCGCCGCGATTGAAAGCGGTCTCCCAGGCGAGTACGGCGGAGATAAGGAAAAGCAGAGTGAAGAACAGTTTAAGGCCGCCGGCCGCCCGCAGTAATTTCTTCATCCCAGTATGGGGCGGAGGAAGCCCCTGTGCTTTTTTACCAGGGCGCGGGCCGCTTCCCGGGAGAGTCCTTTACGGGCCATTACGATGGAGGTCTTCACCTCGTCGCCGGTCTCGGCCAGCAGCCGGCCGGCTTCCTCCGGGTCCACGCCTCCGAGACGCGAAACTATGCGCGCGGCGCGCAGTTCCAGTTTCTGGGAGGTCGTGCGCACGTCCACCATCCAGTTGCGGTAGACCTTGCCGGAGACGATCATGGCCGAAGTCGTGAGCATGTTGAGGGCCAGCTTCGTCGCCGTGCCGGACTTCATGCGCGTGGAACCCGATATCGGCTCGGGGCCGGCGTCTATGGCGATGACGCACCGGGCGGCCGGCACTTTCTCGCGGTAATTGCAGGTAAGCAGGACCCCGTAGGCCCCTTTCTTTTTGGCTGCCTCGAGCCCTCCCAGGACATAAGGGGTCACGCCGCTGGCAGCGATGCCGACCACCACGTCGCCTTTTTTGACGCAGCGGTTTATCTCCCCCGCGCCGTTCTCCCGGCTGTCCTCGGCCCCTTCCTTGGAGAGGAAGACGGCGCTGTCGCCGCCGGCCATGAGGGCTCTGAAAGTGCCCGGCTTTACGCCGTAGGTGGGGGGGAGTTCGGCCGCTTCAAGCACGCCCAGCCTGCCGCTGGTGCCCGCGCCGATGAAGACTATACGGCCGCCTTTAAGGAAAGTCCTGGAGACTTCCCGCGCCGCTTTCTCTATGGCCGGGATGGCCCGCGCGACCGCGCGCGGGATGCCTGCGTCCTCCCGGTTGAGCTTCTCGAGGACGCGGCGCAGCGGTATCCTGTCCAGGTCCAGGGTGCGGGGGTTCTCCCGTTCGGTGGGCAGGCAGGAGTATCTTGAAAACCTGTCATTCATCGGTCCCGCCCTCCGCCCCGTCTTCGGGGATATCTTCGTCGTAGTATTCCGGCGCGGGCGCTCCCTCCCACGGGACGGTCTCCAGTCCCCCTGTGACATAGGTCGAGGAGGAATCCACCACCGGGGGGAAAGTGCTGTTCTTTAGCCAGTCCAGTATCCTGCGGGTGCTGTAGCGGTTCAGG
>JAVVFK010000210.1:0-4441 GCA_032251015.1 Elusimicrobiales bacterium | reverse complement strand
CGGGATAGTGTCGTGGTAGGTAAAAGTCGTTCCCTGCACGCTGAAGCCGGTGGAATTGGACGGATACGCCGCGTCATAGGCCGAAGCCGTCACGTAGTAGGTCAGTTCGTGCAGCAGCTCGCCGCGCAGGCGGGCGTCCGGGTAGAAGGCCCAGGAGGCGCCGCCGACCGCGGCGCTTGAGACGAAAGCCGTAGTCCATGTCCGCTGGAACGGGTTCCACCAGCGACCGTCCGCCGTACGCCGCACCGCCACCTCCACACGGGCCAGCCCGGCCCCGCCGGCGCCGTCGGCCGCCGAGCCCGAGACCTCGTCGAAATAATAGACCTGGCTGTCGGCGACCGGGGTGGACACGCTCACAGAGGGGGAGCCCGTGTCCAGCGTGAAGGTGAACGAGGAATGGTCGGCGGAATAACGGGCCAGGTCGTCCACGGCGCGGACCACGGCCGTATAGGAGGACAGGCTTACCAGCGGAAGAGTGGAAACGTCCAGCGACCAGTCCCCGAGCCCCGAAGGCGTCAGCCAGGCGTGAGCGGCGGAGGAGAAAGCGGCGCCGCCGTCCCAGTAAAGGCCGGAACTTTCCTGGCGCAGCGCCACCTCGACGGCCGTCACCGACGAGTCGGAGTCGCTGGGCGTGGCGGTGCCGGTTATGGCGGCGGAGGAGGAGGTGAACAGCGCGGAAGGCCAGGTGACGCCGGCGAAAGGCCCTATGGTGTTCTTGAGAACTCTGAACGCGTCGGTGACCTGCACTGTATTGCCCGCGGCGTCATAGGCCCGCACGCTGATGTAATTGGTGACGGAGTCCTGCAGAGCGTCGAAATTAACTCCCCAGGCCTCCGACCAGGAGGCGGAAGAGACGAAAGTGTCCAGGGTAGTCCAGCCCAGGACGTTGCCGTTGCCGGTGGCCTGGCTGCGGCTGGCGCTGTACTGTACCAGCGAGAGGCCGGAGAGCGCGTCGGTGAAGGGCAGGCTGAAAACGGCGCCGGGATCCGCGTTCAGCCAGCCGACTGGCGAAGCCGACGGGGAGCCGGCCGACGGGGCGGTGAGGTCCCTGCGGACATAGAAAGCGGCCGTGGAGTAGGCGACGTTATCGTCCATGTCGTAAACGCGCACGGAGATATAAGCGGTCACGCCCTCGGGGATAGCCGAGAATACCGTATCCGGCAGCGGCCAGGCCGTAAGGTATTCGTTCTCGCCGGCGAAGGAGGCGGCCGTGGTCCACGGCGCTATCTCCTGGCTGTTCATATCGGGACCGGTGGTGGCTTTCACGTCGAAGCGGGCCAGCCCCGATACCAGGTCGGTGAAATAGACCTGGTAGAGACCGCCCGAAGAGCCGCGCCAGGTATCGTCGCCGGTCTGAGTGCTGAAGATAGTCGGGGGCGCCACGTCGGCCCCGGCCGAGGTGTTTATAGAGCCCAGGTCCAGCCAGCCGCTCGTCCTGCCGTAGAGATCGCGCGAGCGCACCCTGAAATAATATACCGTGGAGGGGTCCAGCGGCGTGACGGTCACCGAAAGCCCGGCCGCCCAGGGCCTGGGGTTGCCCGCGTCGATGCCGCCGAAAGCCGGGTCGGTCGAGGCCTGTACGTAATACTCGGTGTAGCCGGGGTTCCCGTTATAGGCCCATTGCGCCGTCACCGAATTGTATCCGTCCGCCAGCAGCGTCAGCGGCGTCGCGTGCGGCGCCGGCGCCGCCGAGAGCGTGAGAGTGGACTGAAAGGTCATGTATCCGGAATAATGCCCGTAGCCGTTGACCGCCGCCACCCTGAAGTAATGCGTCGCATTGGGGGTGAGGGCGTAAGGATAGGAGTAATCGGCGGCGGTCCTGGTGGAATAGTTAAGAGTGGCGAAATCGTCGGTCGAGACCTGCGTCTCGTAGATCGTCCAGTAAGGGTTCTCTTCCGGGGACCAGGATAGAGCGGCCCTGGTGGAATAGACCGCGTCGTAGAAAGGGGAGGCCGGGGCCACTGTCAGCGTGACCGTGGTGCCTATCGAAGCGAAAGCCGAATCGGTCAGGCCGAACCCCAGTGTCCGTATCCGCATATGGTACGTGGAATCGGGGCTCAGGTCTTGGAGTCCGTAGGAGATGCCCGCGCCGGGCCAGGTGGTCGTCGCTACCGAGGCGCCGAGGGTGAAAGCGGGGTCCCGCGCGGCCTCTATGAAATAAAGGGTCCCGCCAGGATTGGAGTTACTGTCCCAGGAGACGGCCGCGCTGGAAGGATAGACGGCCGTCACCGCCGGGGAGAGCGGCGCGGCCGGGTCGGTAGCCGAACTGACGACGGCGGTATACTGGGCGTCCCCATCCGCGGAATCCTTGACTTTCAGGTAGTAAGTGGTGTTCGGGGACAGTGACGCGAACGAGGCGGATTCGGAACCGGAAGCATACGAGGCGGACGAGACCAATACCGTGAAAGAGGGGTCCGAGGAAAGAGCGACCCAGGGAGAATCGCCCGGCGCGGCCAGAGTCCAGGCCGCGTCCAATTGGCTGGAGGTGGCGGCAGTAAAATGCAGATCCGTAGGCATAGCCGCGCGTAACGGCCCTCCCGGAAGGAAGAGCGCGACAAACACAAATATAAGAAACCGCGCCGCTGCTTTTATGTATAGCCCCCGATAAGCTTATCCGGGGCGCCATGGTATTCCAGGGCGCCCGCAATAGATATTATAATGAATCATAGGGGACCCCGGCAATTGACCGCCGGATACAGTCCCTGTAATATTGGATACAGACCGGAGGCGGGCATGGACGAAAACTTGAAGGCAATGGACAGGATCAGGCTGGAGAAGGCCGCGGCCGCCCTCGCGGCCAACGGTTTCGGGGCTAAAGTCTTCGATACGGGCGCGGAAGCGTCGGCCTACGCCGCCTCCCTGCCCGGGACCTCGGCCGGCATGGGCGGCAGCATGACCGCCAGGGACCTGGGGCTGCCGGAGAAACTGCGAGGGTCCGGCAAGGAGATAGTAACCCACGCCCCCGGGATGTCCCCCGAAGAGCGCCGCGCCGTCTGGCTGCGCGCGCAGGCGTCGGACCTCTATTTCGCCTCCCCCCAGGCCGTGACCGCGGACGGCAAGCTCGTTTTCCTGGACGCCTACGGCAACCGCGGCGCCGCAGTTATCTACGGGCCGAAGAAGATAGTTATGATAGCCGGGTCCAACAAGCTCGCCGCCGACGAGGCCGCGGGCCTGCGCCGCGCGCGCGACATAGCCGCGGTGGCCAACAATATCCGGCTCAAGAAGGACAATCCCTGCGTAAAGACCGGCCGCTGCGTGGACTGCGCGTCGCCGTCGCGCATCTGCAACGCCGTGACGCTGCTCTGGAAGCGCCCGCTGGCCAGCGACATCGAAGTACTCCTGGTCAACGAAACCCTGGGCTATTGAGCATCATAAGGAAACAGCCGGGGGGAGACGGCCTGACAGCCCGGCATAGTTTTCCTCATGAAAAAAGCCCCGGCGGGAGCCGGGGCTTTTTCTATTTGCGGCGGAGGGAAGTTCAGGGCTGGGTCTTGCGGACCAGGTCCTGAGCGTCCCAGCGCATATCGCGCGCGTAGCGCCCTATGTCGCGGGCCTGCCGGTTTATGTCCGAGGCCTGCCACTGCGCGTCGTAACCGACGAGCTTGGGGTCTATGCCGCGCACCGTCCACTCCAGGCGCTGGGCGGAGTTCTGCACGTCGAACTGGAAGCGGTTGTCCAGGTCGCGCACGTCCCACTCGATGTCGCGGGCGGCGTCGTTGAGCTTCTTGTCCTTGACCGCCAGCGGCAGCAGCCGCTTGAGGTCGGACGCGAGACGCTGCATATCGTTGCTCCAGCGTCCCATATCGCGGGCCATGGAGCGGAGGTCGTTGGAGAAGAACGCGTTATGCGAGCCCTGGGCGATCCTGCGGGCCTCCGTCTCGAGGCGGTCTATGTCGCTGCGCAGCCAGTTGGTGTCGCTTTCCAGGCGCCAGAGATCGTTCTTGAGCTGGTTGAACTTGTAGACCAGGTCCTGCGGGACCTCGGCCGGCTGCGCGACGGCGACCGGGGCCGGGGCTTCGGGGACTGCGACCTCCGCTTTGGGCATGGCGAAAGCCGAAGACCTGAGGCTCTCCATCGTAGGATTTTCGGCCGCTCCGGCCGTGACCGCCATCAGCATCGGTACTGCTAAGAGAAGTTTCTTCATCGATTGCCCTCCTGGGGATTTTACCCTATGGTAAATTATACAACCCGGCGGCCTCCGCCGTAAGCGGCGGAAGTCCCGGGTCGTTTTAGGAAGAAAGGCCTATTGACGAAGGACAAGGAGCGTTATCGGCGGCACCGATATATGTCCCTTGTGCTCCTTAGGGTCCGCGGACAGGCCCGCCCCGTCGAAGACGAGGGCGTGTCTTCCCGGCGGCAGGTTCATGCGCGCCGGCTTGCGCGACGGGTTTATCAGCACGGTTATCTTCTTCCAGATGTCCCCGGCCGCCGCCCCGTCGAG
>JAVVFK010000020.1:0-19268 GCA_032251015.1 Elusimicrobiales bacterium | reverse complement strand
CTCATCTACCTTTACGGCCGCTCGCTCTCCGCCTTCGGCGGCTCGCGCACCATGGTCGGCTCCATGCTGGCTTCCGCCGCCGGCCTGGTCGGACTCTACTTCGCCGTGGGCGTCTTCGGCAAGCCGGCGGCGTTCCTGCTCTACGTATTCAAAGAGTCGTACGTAGTGATCATATCGGAACAGTACTGGTCCTTCATCAACAGCGTCCTGCGCGACGAGGAAGGCAAGGTGTTCAACGGGCCCGTGGCCGGGCTGGGCGCGCTGGGCTCGCTGATAGGCGGTTTCTTCCTGAGCCGCTACGTGGCCGGGTTCGGCACCGAGGCCTTCATCCTTTTCTCCGCCGTTATGTTCTTCCCGGCGGCAGTGCTGATACGCGGGGCCTATCAGCAGGCCGGTGAGCCCAAGCCTTCGCGCGAGGAGGCCGGCGGCCGCCTGGGCCACGTCCACCTGAGCATACTGAGACGGAACCGCACCGTGCTCTTCATCGCGCTGGTGATCTTCAGCACGCAGGTGGTGGCGACCATGCTGGACATGCGCTTTTCGCTGCTGGTGCAGGACGCCCTGCCGGACAAAGACCTGCGCACGGCCTATCTCGGCACTTTCTGGATGTGGGTGAACAGCTTCTCGTTCTCGATGCAGTTCATCATGGCGCCGCTGCTGCTGCGCTGGGTGCCGACGCGGGGCATACAGGCTGCCATACCGGCCGTGCACATAATAGCCTGTGCGCTGCTGCTGATGGTCCCGTCGCTGGGCCTGGCGGCCGGCGCGTTCCTGCTCTTCAAGGGGCTGGACTACTCCATCTTCCGCGCTTCCAAGGAGACGCTCTACATCCCGTTCTCCTTCGACACGCGCTACCGCGCCAAGCAGGTCGCCGACGCGTTCACCTATCGCTTCTCCAAAGGCTTCACCTCCATGGTGCTCTCCGCGATAAAGGCTTCGGGCGGCATGCCGGGCGGCGCCTACGCCGCCGCCGCCCTGTTGTTCGCCGCGGCCTGGCTGGGGCTGTCGTTCCCGATGACGGAGAAGAGGGCGGTCGAGGCCGCCTGAGCCGCCTCCGGGCGGCTCTTTATTTTGCGCGCGGAGATGAAGATCAGTAATTCAGCGTCAGCGACATGCGGTGGGCCACGCCCAGGTCGCCCTGGGGGGAAAAAGAATAATCGAAACTGTAGATGTCGTGACTGAGGCCCGCGCCCAGGCCGATATTGCGCAACCCGGTATTATCGGTCAGCGAACGGGTATTGAAGCCGGCCCGGAGGGCCATCCGGGTTTTTCTGCCGAATGGGATCCGCAGTTCGCTTCCGAGGGCCAGCCAGGGGTAATTATCGTTAGGCTGGGCGAAGTCCACGGTTATGTCCAGGTATTTAGCCAGGTGAGTGACGCTTCCCACTTTGAGTACCAGCGGCAGGGGCGCATCCTCCTTGTCGTGGCGCAGGCTCCCCATTATATTGAGCGCCACCATGCTCAGCCGGAACTTGTTTTCGAATATATACGGGAAGAGGATTCCTATGTCCGAGGAGATGGTGTTGTCGCTGGCCAGTATCTTCGAGCGCACCAGCTTGCCCGTGGCGCCGAGGATAAAGCGTTCTTCCGGGTCCCGGTTGAACCCGCTCACGTAGCAGGCGAACCCCACGCTTAGCGCGACGTCGTAGGGGGTGAAGGAGCCCATATCCACGGCGTTCTCGTCGGTCCTGGTTATGCCGCCGGCCGAAAAATACTTGGCCGCCATGCCCCAGGCCCCCACCTCGCCGGCGTTCTGCGCGTAGGCCACGTAGTTCATGGAGGTGTCGGCCAGGTACATGGAGTGCATCATGAAAAGCGACTGGCCCTCTATATTTATCAGCCCCGCGGGGTTCCAGTCGATGGCCGAGGCGTCGTCCACCAGCGAGGAATAGGCTTCGCCCAGGGCGGCGCCCCGGGGCCCGGCCATAATCTTAAGGAACTGCCCGGAAGAGGTCCCCACGGCCGCGGCGCCGTATTCGGCCCACGACGCGGCCGGAGCCGCCGTCAGCGCGGCGGCCAGGCAAAGAACGGCCGCTCGCAGAGCTCGCGGCACCGACTGCGGCGAATGCCGCCCGGTTCCGGCCGCGCCGCGCGCCGCCGCGCGGAGTCGCGCTCCCTGGTTCCCGTCGCCGGTCATATCAGCGCTCCACCGCCAGTTTGAATACCTTTCCCTTCCCGCCTGGCGGTTCTATGAAAGCCAGGTAGACGCCGCTGGCCACTTCCGCGCCCTTCTCGTTCTTCCCGTCCCAGGTGCCCGTGCCGTCATACCCGGTCTTGAACTCCCTGACAAGCTCCCCCAGCAGCGTGTAGATCCTTATGCTGGCGTCGTAGGGCAGATTGGCGAAACGGACGACCCCGGCCACCGAGGAGGGACGGAACGGGTTAGGGTATATCTTTACGCCGGCCACGCCCGTCGCCGGCTGCGACACCATTATCTGGAAAGTGGAGAGATGCCAGGTCTGCGCGCGCACTATGTTGGCCGAAGTGTCCGGCGCGGAGGGCAAGGGGACCCAGCGTGAACTGGAGGTGTCGTAGAGGGCCAGTATGAGACTGCGTTCGTCGGTTCCGGCGGGCAGTGAACTCTCCAGGTAGGGGACAACCAGGGTGATGGCGCCCAGCACCGGGACCGGGGGGAAATGGGTCACTTCCATGCCTACTCCCGTCGGAATCAGCGTGCCGGTGTTGCCCGGGACGGAAGGAAAAGAGGTCTCCGACCTTATCGTTATGCTGCTGGACCCTCCAAGCGCGCCTGCCGGGACCGTCAACGAGTAATCCCCGTAGGAGGTGGGAAGCGTTACGATCATATCCTCGCCGTATACAGCGGTCCTGGACTGGTCGGCCAGCGTGCGGGTGGACCCCGAACTTTCGAAAGCGGAGCGCGCCGCGCCGTCGCGGCTTATCGCCTGTATCCTGGCGAAATAGGTGGTGCCTGCCAGCAGCCCGTCGAAGTAGAAGCTCAGGCCGTACGCGGTGCCGGAGGAATACATCGGGTCGAAGCCGCTCTCCGTGGAGACCTCCACCGCGTACACAGTGCCGGCATGGTTGTTGCCGTGCATCCAGTTGAGCGTGAAACCGTCGAGCCGCATGCCGGAGAAGGCCTGGGGCTTGGCCAGCACCTGGGCGGTGGCGGGCAGCGTAAGCGGGTCGTCGAGGTCCCTGTAGTCGGTCCCGACGCCGGTATGGTTGAGAGCGGAGACCCTCGAGTAATAGGAGGCGTTCGAAAGAAGTCCGTCGAACCAGGCGCTTGTATTGCGCGTGGTGGAGGAAATCGTCGCCGAGGAAAAATCGGAATGAGTGGATATCTCCACGGTGTATTCCGTGGAAGGCGGCGGGGGGTTGTCCCCCCTGCTCCAGTTCACGGTGACCGAGGACCGGCCTATGCCCGAAGGAGCCGCGTTCTCCGGGATGAAGGCCAGCGTGGCCATGGGGAAGAAGGCGTAGGGCCCCTCGGTTATGCCGCGGCGGTTGTAAGAGGCTACCCAGAAAAAGTAGGTGGTATTGGGCGTGAGGCCCGCCGTGCTCATATAGGTGTTATAGGTGTCGGAGATGACCAACGGCGCGCCGCCGGGGTTCTCCCAGTCCTCCGCCGTGGTGCTTATCACCCTGTAGCGCGTGTCCGGGGGATTGGTCCCGGCCGTCCAGTTGACGCGTATCGTCGCCGTGCTCATGCCGGTGTAGGCCTGCTGCGCCGGGGGATCGGCGCGCGTCGGGGTGGAGACGAGGAAAGTGTAGTTCGCCCCGCCGTCCGGCGCCAGGGTCCCCAGCCTCAGGTAGTAGCTGGTATTGGCGGCCAGGCCGGTGAGAGTAAGAGTGGAGGTCCCGATAGCCGCGGAGCGCGAGGAAAATTCCACGGAGGCGAAGTCCGGCGACTGCGAAGCTTCGAGCAGGTAGCCGCCGTCCGCCGTCTGTTCCTGCGGCCCGCCCGGCAGGGCCGTCCACGTTACCGCTATGCTGGAGTAGAAAACGCCGCTGAAAGATACGCCCGGAGGCCTCGGGGGAAGCGTGTAGTCGTAGTCCGGGGTCGATAGCGTGTATACGGTGGTGCCCGAGAAGACCGGGCCGGCCCTGAAATAGTAAAGGGTGTTCGGGTCCAGGCCGTTCAAGACGACCGAAGTGGCCGCGCCGTTGGAAGTGAAGCCTTCGGCTTCGATATTAGAGAAAGAAGAAAGTTCCGAGGCCTGTATGACATAGCCGTCCGAGCCCGCCGCGTCGAAAGTAACCGCCGCGCTGGTGCTCCAGACGCCGTAAAGCGTGACAAGCGGCAGGGGGGTCGCCGCCAATGTGGCGGTATAGCCGATGTCGGTATAGGTCGGCGTGTCGTCCCAGTTAAGGGAAGCCAGGCGCAGGTAATAGGTGCTGCTGGGGCGCAGGTCGTCGAAGCCGAGGACGCCGCTATTGGACGGCGGTGCGGCGGACGAGGTTATCACCGAACCCGAGCCGAAAGGCCGCGTGGAGCGCTCCAGCAGGTATCCTTCGCAGGCCGAGCCCTGGGGCGAGAGCGGCAGCGGCGAGAAATGCACCAGCAGGCTGGTCTGGCCTGGAACTATCGGCGGAGTGAACTGGGCGTCCGTGCCCACGGGATTCGCCTTAGTGATGGTGGAAAGGACCGAGGTATAGTTCAGCCCGCCGCCGGAGTCCAGGGAGCCGGCCCTGAAATACCAGGTGGTGTTCGGCTCCAGTCCTTCCAGGGTCAGCGAATTATCGAAGAGCGCGTAAGTACGGCTGGAGATGACCGCGGCCGCGCCGGCGAAATCGTCGCTCGACGCCTGCAGTTCGTAGCCCGCCGCGCCCGAGACCAGTGCCGCCCAGGAAAGCGAGGCCTCGCTTATATCCCTGGAGTCCAGCGCGAAGGCCGAGATGGTCGAGGCCAGGGTGGTGAAACTGTCCACGTCGCTGAGATTGGCGGCGTAGTTCCAGTTGACGGCTCCAGCCTGGTAGTAATAAGTGGTGTTTGACAGGATGCCTGTTATGGTCAGCGAGCCCAACTCCGGCTGCAGAGTGCCCGAGGAATGAACGAGACCCTCGAAGATAGGTGAACTGGACATGCGAAGTATGTATCCTTCCGAAGCTCGTTCCCTTACCGCGCCGGTCAAAGGGGTCCACGAGACCGTGGCGCTGGTCCTGTAGGCCGAATAGGCCAGATTCTCCAGTTTAGACGCCAGCGTGCTGGTGGAAGCCGTCGGGGAATAGCCGGTTTCGGTCCCGGCCAGGTTAACCGCCTTGGCCTTGAAATAGTAAGTGGTGTTGGTAAGCAGTCCGCCGATATCGAAGGGCACTATGGGATAGACCAGTTCCCTCGTTTCGTACTTGAACGCGAAGGCGGCGCTGGATGAATATTCCAGCGTGTATTGCGTGCTGTCCGGATTATTGTTGAGGTCCCACCATACGCTGACCTTGGCCGTGACGGAGGACTCGGCGTTGAAAAAATTTTCTCCGTACTGAAAATAAAGCTGCGCGGGCGCGGCCGCCAGCGTGACCGAATGAGTGCTTTCGTATACCCCCAGGGAGGGTTTGACCCTGAAGTGGTAGAAGGTGTCGCGGGTAAGGCTGCCTATGGTGACGTTGGATACCGCCAGCCCGGAGCCGGAATCGGTCAGCGGGGAAAACCCCGGATCCTCGGAGAGCTGCCAGTCGTAGCTGATGGAGGTGTTGTTCCAGTTGAAAGTCAGGCTGGTCTCGGTCTCTCCCGCGGGCACGGGGTCTAGCTGCGCCGCGGCCGGGGCCGCCAATGCCGGGGCCAGGCAGAGCGCGAGAACGCCTGCCAGAAGCCTGGACGGTCCGGTCAGAAGGGACATAGGGCTTTTATAGTTTAACAGATTCGGCCCGAAATTCAATTAAAGATATGTTACAGGCCCGCCGGCGGCCAAGTTGAAACCTGTCGGCTTTGTATTATATTATAATTGCGGCGACGGCATTCGAGCGCCTTTCCCGACAGTAAGCCCCAGATCCGTACCATGCTCCCGTAAAGCGCAGGAGAGAAGAAATGACGGAAAAAAAACTGAACATACTGGTCCTGAACCCAGGCTCGACCTCCGACGAGGTGAGCTATTACCGCGGCGAGGACCTGGTCTTTCACAAGACCGTACGCTATAGCCCCGAGGAACTCAAGCCCTACGAACGCGAGAAGATAACGGCGCAGTTCGATCTGCGCAAGCGCATGGCGCTGGGGGCCCTGCGGGAGCACGGCGTGGACGCCAGGGAACTTCACGCCGTCATAGGCCGCGGCGGCCTGGTCAAGCCGATAGAGGGCGGCGTCTACGAGGTGGACGACGCGCTTCTCGCGGACCTGCGCGAGGGTGTGCTGGGCGATCACTCCTCAAACCTCGGCGGCATCATCGCCCACGATATAGCCTCTCCGCTGGGGATCAAGGCCTTCATCGCCGACCCCGTCGTCGTCGACGAACTGGACCCCCTGGCGCGCTATTCCGGCATGCCCGAGAACCCGCGCATCTCCATCTTCCACGCGCTCAACCAGAAGCGCTGCGCGCGCCACGCCGCGCGGCAGCTGGGCAAGCCCTACGAGGAGTGCAGGCTGATCATCATGCACGGCGGCGGCGGCATCTCCGTGGGCGCCCACCGCGGCGGCCGCGTCGTGGACGTCAACAACGCCCTCAACGGTGACGGGCCCTTCACCCCGCAGCGCTCCGGCGGCGTACCGGCCGGCGGCCTGGTCAGGCTGTGCTTCGGCGGCAAATACTCCCAGCAGGACATGATGCTCAAACTCAAGGGGCAGGGCGGCCTGGTGGCCTACACCGGGACCTCGGACTGCATCGCGCTGGAGAAATATATCCTGGAAGGTACGGTCAAGGAAGGCTGCGGACTGGACCCGGACAGGATCAGCCGCGAGAAGGCCAAAGAGGCCGTACTGGCCATGGCCTACCAGGCGGCCAAGGAAATAGGCGCCATGGCCTGCGTGCTGGAGGGTAAGGTGGACGCCGTCGTGCTGACCGGCGGCCTGGCCTACGACAAGATCATAGTGGAGGAACTCAAGCGCAGGATCTCCTGGATAGCGCCGGTCCTCTCATATCCCGGCGGCGACGAGATGGCCGCCCTGCGCATAGCGGCGGAAAAAGGAGTGCTGCACCCCAATTTAGTCAAAAAATACTGATAAAGGAGACAAGCATGAACTTCAAGAATTTCGACGAACTTCTGTCCATGGTGCGCGGGAAAACCAACCGCATCGTGGTCCCGGGCGCCAACAACGACGAGGTGCTGACCGCCTGCAAGATGGGCGTGGACAACTCGATAATCTCCGGCGGCATCCTGATAGGGCCGAAGGCGCAGGTGGAGGAGATGGCCGGCAAAGTCGGCCTCAAGCTCGATATCTTCGAGATATTGGACAAGAGCGACTGCGCCGAGATGTGCAACCTGGCCGTGGACCTGGTGAAGGCCGGCAAAGGCGATTTCCTGGTCAAAGGGCTCGTCGACACCAAGTTCTACATGAAGGCGATACTGCGCAAGGAGATCGGCGCCGTGGCCGAGGGCACCGTGCTCAGCCACTTCGTGCTGTTCGAGCAGGCCAACTACCACAAACTCTTCGCCGTCACCGACGCGGCCATCATGATCAGCCCGACGCTGGAGCAGAAGGCCATGATACTCAACAACGCCGTCGACATGATGCGCATGCTGGGCGTGGAGAAGCCCAACGTCGCGGTGGTCTGCCCCGTCGAAAAGGTCAACGAGAAGATCCCCAGCACGCTGGACGCGCAGGCCCTGGCGAACATGAATAAAGAAGGGAAGATAAAGAACTGCGCGGTTGAAGGCCCCTACGACGTCTATATATCCTTCTCCAAAGAGCTCGCCGCCGAGAAAGGCATCAAGGGCGCGCAGGTGCCGGGCAACACGGATATCGCGCTGTTCCCGGACCTCGACTCTGCCAACCCGGTATACAAGTGCCTGTCGTTCTTCGGCGCGGGGATGAAGTCCGCCACGCTGCTGGCCGGTTCCAATATCCCGGTCATACTGCCTTCGCGCACCGATTCGCCGATGACCAAGCTTCATTCGATAGCGCTGGCCTGCTATCTCAAGGACAGGAACAAAGTGACGGCCTGAGGCCGCCAAGGAGACCGACGATGATCTGGAACTTCATAAAGGACAAGCTGTCCAAGGAAAAGCCGGGAGAGCCCAAAAAAGAGGCGTCGGCCGCGGCGCCCGCCGCTCCCGCCAAACCCGTCCCGCCGTCCGCGGAAAAACAGGCGCAGGCCGCGGCGGTGAAGCCGGCCAAGGCCGTAAAGGACAAGACCGACGACGAACTGGCCGCGGAGCTGGACAAGATCTCGCCCGAGATACTGGCCCAGGCCCGTACCCCGCAGATGCGGCAGATGATAATAGGCGTCTACCGCAAGATGCTGGCCGAAGGCGTCGATATAAACGACGGCCGCGCGGTCAAGAAATGGCTCAAGAAGCACCCCGAAGTCCTGCAGGGCGGCGAGGTGCAGAAAGTGGAGACCGTCCGGCGGGAGGAGCCCAAGCTCGGCCGCAACGATCCCTGCCACTGCGGCTCCGGGAAGAAGTACAAGAAGTGCTGCGGCGCCAAGGGATAAGGCCCCCGCCCCGGTCTTAAAAAGAAGACCCCCGGCTTCAGGCCGGGGGTCTTCTTCTTTCCGGGAACCGGGGTCAGTTCCAGGAAACGGCGGGTGTGCCGGAGTCCGCGGTCGGGTCCAGGTCCTCGTCGAAATCAGGGTTGTCGGCGCTGAGGTCTACGAAGCCGCCGTCGCCGTACACGCCGTAGGTCTGGAAACCGTTCACCTTCTGCACGAGGGGACTGTTGAAGGTCCAGAACGCGTCCGTCTGCAGAAATGCCATAGGGGACTCGTCCGTGCCCGCGTTGGCGGGATTGGATATCTTTATGGCGAGAGAGAACTTTGTCGCCCACTGTATGTCGAACTTCTCCGTTTTTACGGTCAGGTTCCCTATATAGGCGCCCTTGCCGTCCGGGGTTTTGCCGCCGTAGTTGAAAGATACCGCGTAGCTCATGTCCAGCACGTTCATGCCCGCCCGGTTCTCGCAGGATACGCCGTAGCGCACCTCGCGGCGGCCTTCCCAGCCGGAGATCCGGCTCCAGCTGGCCCAGCCGGGATAAGCGCTGGCGTAGTAATGGTCGAGGTGGGCCTGGGGCTGGCCGGCGTTTATAAGTTTCCACGCGCCGGCGCCTACCGCCACTATCACGACGCCGGGGCCTATTTTCTCTCCGCTGAAAGCCGGACCGTCCAGCGGCAGCTGCGGTTCCTGCGAAAAGAGCGGGCCGCCGGCCGGGAGCTGGGGCTCTTGGACGAAGTCGTATTTAACGTCGGAAAGCTGGGAGAAGACGCAGCGCGTAGTGATGCCCCTCGACTCCCCGGCCCCGGCGAAGGCCGGGGCCTGGAGGAGCAGCAGAGTTATCAGGGCGTCGCTGAATTTCATTTTTCCCTTAGTTCCAGTCGATGTTCGTCTTCACGGGCGAGGAGAGTTCGGGGAGTTCGCCGGGAAGCGTTTTGGTCTCGGGGCTGATGTCGCGGAACATGCCGTCGCCGCGCACCGCGTAGGTCTGGAAACCGCGGGACGTCTTGATGGGGCTGGAGAAGCTCCAGTTGACGTCGGCCTGCATGTAGGCGAGCGGGTCTTCGGGGGTGCCCACGTTCATAGGATCGGATATCCTTATATCCATGTAGTACTTGAATCCCCACTTGATGGAGAACCTGGTGGCCTTGGCGGTGAAGTTGGTTATGAACTTGCCTTTGCCTTCGGGGTTGCTGGCGCCGTAGAAGAAGGAGACCTCGTACTGCACGTCCAGCACTGTCATGCCGTAAAGGTTCTTAGATTTCATCTCGTAGACGACTTTCTTGGGGCCGCGCCAGCCGGTGATGTTATGCCAGTTGCCCCAGCCGGGCAGCGCGCTGGCGTAGGTGTGGTTGAGATGGGAGGAAGCCTGGCCGCCGTTGACTATGTTCCAGGCCTGGGCGCCGCCGTTTATTATAGCGCCGGCGGCCGCGGGTGCCACCTTGGTCTCGGGCATCACCAGGTTGACGGGCTCCGCGGGAGCCTCGACCTCGCGGACGTTCACGACGGTATCGGCTATCGTGAAATAGTCCGGGTCGGTCTCCGGGGTCTGGGCGCCCAGGAAAGTGAAGGGCGAGATGACTAGTATGGCGGACAGTGCTGTTCTGAGGTGGTTCATGTTTCCTCCGTTCGAGGGAGTTGTTCTCCCTGTATCTAGTTTAGCCTGCAGGGGAAAAACGACAAGGGCGCAAGGGCCCACGCCCAACGGCGGCAAAGGGCCTACGTCCCGGTGGGTCCTGTGTGCCGCGTAAAAAAACGGGGACTTGCCGGCCTGTGTTGACGCGTCAAACCGCGGCATCCCCTCCTCCCCTTTTCGGGCGGGACTTTGGTCCTATGCCGGCCGGGCCATTTGGGCCCTTGACAAAGGGTGGGGGGTGCTTTACCCTATAAATAAGAATATCCACTCGGGATAAGGAAGAGAATTCCTTTATTCAAGTGGCGGTTCCTTTTGACAGCGACCGGGAAAATTATGCGAAAGCCGGTTATATACATCGTTCTCATCGCCGCCTTAGCGGCCGGCTCCCCGCCGGCCGCCGGTACCGGTACGCAGGACGCCCCGGTCATTCCCGACCCGGGAACCGTTGCAAGCCGTCATGACCGCGGCGACTTCCTGCATCCTCCTTTCGACAGAGCCAGGCTGGAGAAACTCACCGATTCGCTTCTGGCCGACCTCGATGGCAAAAGCCAGGAAGCTTTGGCCGAATATATGGCCAGCCGCCCCAAGCGGGTCGCCGGCGTGCTTTTCCGGGTGCGCCACGCCGTAAATAACGGCGACCTGAAACCGCAGGACCCGATTATAGTGAGCCTCTCGCAATTCGATCTTTTCCGGGACATCCTCACCGGCGAATTGTCCTTTAGACGGGGCGATCTCGGCAGGCGTGGGGTCCCCGGCGGCCGACCCGGCGGGGGCGGCGCTGCCCCGGAACGAGGCTTGGATAACAAGTCGGACCCCGGCTCGCCCGGCGGTTCCGGTTCGCCCGGCGGCGCCCCCGGAGGTAAGCGCCCGGATCCCCTGATCGAGGCCTTGGTGCTCGTGCATGAGGATGTAGCGGCAGGCAATGCCAAGCAGGCCGAAGAGAACATTTCCGCGCTTCAGGACTTTTTTCCCAAAAACCCCGACGTTCATACCGCGGCGGCCGAATATTTCAACGAAATGGAGAATTTCGCCCGCGCGGCCGACGCGGCGAGCACCGCCATACAGTTGGCGCCGGACAGCCCCGACGCCTACAAGGCCAGGGCCCTGGCCCGCTCCTCGATGGAGGACCGCAAAGGTGCCGTAGAGGACATACGCAAGGCCATGGCGGCCGACCCCCAGGACGAATCGGCGCGCATACTTTCCGCCCTGATAGAGAGCCGCAGGGAGACCTCCAGTCTCAAGGCACTGGCCTCGCTGCAGGACGTAAAGCGCAGTTTCGAGAGCGGAGCTCCCGCGGCGATAGGCGGCACGGCCGCGTCCGCCGCCGCCGGACTGGAACTGAAGCCCGCGGCCGGCGTGCGGGTGCCCCCCCAGGATTCGGCCAAGGCCTCCGCCTACCTCAAGACCGCCGCCTCCAAGACAAGGCTTGGCGATTACGCCGCCGCCGCGCGCTACGCCACCATGGCCCTGGAGAAGAACCCCGTCTCCGACGAGGCTTTCCTCGAGCGCGCCAACGCCTACAACTTCCTCGGCAAATACGACGACGCCGTGCGCGACACCACCCGCGTGCTCGATCACGATCCCGGCAACGTGCAGGCCCTCAATATGCGCGCCTGGGCTCTCAACCGCAAGGGCATGTTCCGCGAGGCGGAGGGCGATGCCAACAAGGCGATAAACCTCAATCCCGGCTACGCCGATTCCTGGTTCAACCGGGCGCTGGCCTACGAGAAGATGGGCGATTACAAGCGCATGCTGGAGGATTTCAGGCAGGCCGCCTCGCTCAACACGGCCTACGCCTCCCGCTTCCGCGACGCCGTGGCCCAGTATTCCGGCCGCGTGCAGGATTTCGATTCAGCGGGGGACACCATACAGCATGGTGTCCCAGTACAGTCTGTCCCCGCCCGCAACAAGACCGGCCGGTTCGCGATGACCCTCGGCTTCACCCTCAGCGGCGGCCTCCTGATCGCCTTCGGCATGCTTCACATCGTTTCCGGCCGCCGCGAGCGCCCGGACGGCCGCGACACCCAGCCCGACATACTCTCCCCGTCCATCTTCTACGAGGGCGTCACCTCGGGCAAGTACAAGATCGAGCGCAAACTGGGAGAGGGGGGCATGGGCGTGGTCTACGAGGCCGTGGACCAGTCGCTCGAGCGCCCGGTCGCCATCAAGCGCATGAACGACGAGATCAAGCTCAACGACAACGAGAAGCAGCGCTTCCTGCAGGAGGCCCGCACCGTGGCCCTGCTGCATCACCCCAACATCGTGGAGATCTACACGATCTTCGAAGAGGACGACAATATTTACCTCGTCTTCGAGTACATAAACGGACCGACGCTGGACAAGAAACTGGAGAAAGAGGTCATGCTGGGCACCGCCAGCGTGGTGGAGATCTTCGACCAGGTCTGCAAGGCCCTCTCCTACGCCCATTCCAAGAACGTCGTGCACCGCGATCTTAAACTGGGCAACATAATGATAAATTCCGAGGGCGACGTGAAGGTCATGGATTTCGGTCTGGCCCGTTCGGCCAAGGAGACGCTCGCCCGCGTCACCCGCGAGGTGGTGGGCAGCCCGGCCTACATGGCCCCCGAGCAGGCCTACGGCGTCTCGGGCAGGGAGTCCGACGTCTATTCCCTTGGCGTCTGCGTCTACGAGTCGCTGACCGGCACCCTGCCTTTCCCCGGCCCGGATTTCCAGGAACAGAAAGAGAAGATGCGCTACCATCCCGTCAGTTCGGTCATGGCCGGCATACCCCGGGCCTTCGACCCGCTGCTCGAGAAGGCGATGGACCCGGACCCCGACAAGCGGTTCCGCACGGTCGAGGAGTTCAGGGAGGCCCTGCTGGCCGTGCGCGGCTGAGGCGTTCTTTCCCGTCGGGGGCGTCCGGCCGGAGCGGGCGCCTTTTTTCATTTGTATAATGTTTTTATAGACGTGCACCCCGATCCACAGGAGCGACAACGATGAAAGCTCTCGTCAAAAAAAAGGCCGAAAAAGGACTCTGGCTGGAGGACGTTCCCGCGCCCGAAGTCGGCGACAACGACGTCCTTATAAAAATAAAGAAGACCGCCATCTGCGGCACCGACGTCCATATCTACCAGTGGGACGAGTGGGCGCAAAAGACCATCCCGGTGCCGATGCACGTCGGCCACGAGTTCGCCGGCGAGATAGCGGCGCTGGGCAAGTCGGTTAAGGGCCATTTCGTCGGGGAGCGCGTCTCCGGCGAGGGGCATATCGTCTGCGGCCACTGCCGCAACTGCAAGGCCGGCCACCGGCACCTTTGCATCAACACCCGCGGCGTCGGCGTGAACCGCCCCGGCTGTTTCGCCGAATATCTTTCGATACCGGCCGAGAACGTCTTCTCCCTGCCGGATGGCGTCGGCGACGACGAGGCCGCCATCCTGGACCCGCTGGGCAACGCCGTGCACACCGCGCTCTCCTTCGACCTCATCGGCGAGGACGTGCTGATCACCGGCGCGGGACCGATAGGCATCATGGCCGGCGCGATAGCCGGCCACGTGGGAGCCCGCCACGTCGTAATAACCGACGTCAACGAGTACCGCATGGAACTGGCCCGCAAACTGGGCATAAAGAACGTGGTGGACCCGCGCAAAGAGACCTTGCCGGAGGTCATGAAGCGCCTCGGCATGACCGAGGGCTTCGACGTGGGGCTCGAGATGAGCGGCAACGGCGGGGCCTTCAACGACATGATAAACTCCGTCAAGATGGGGGCCAAGATATCCCTGCTGGGGATACTTCCCTCCGATACGGCCATCCCCTGGAGTCAGGTCATCTTCAAGGCCCTGTTCCTCAAGGGCATCTACGGCCGCGAGATGTTCGAGACCTGGTACAAGATGTGCGCGATGCTGACCAGCGGCCTCGACATAAAGCCCGTCATCACCCACCGTTTCCCTTACAAGGACTTCAAGGAAGGCTTCGAGATCATGTCCTCCGGCAAGTCGGGAAAAATAATACTGGACTGGACGGCCTAGAATGACCGTGCCCCCGTTCCCCGGATGGTCGCGGGCCGCTCTGGCCCTGCCCCTGTGCCTGGCCCTGGCCGCCTGCGGCCCGGTCAAGCGCAAGGCCGCCGACTATTACGTGGACAAGGCCGCCGGGATCATGGAATCCGTCTCGGTGCGCGAGGCGGACGTGGAGAAGGCGTTCGGCTGGCTCGGCAGGGCGCTGCGCCTGGACCCCTCTTCGGAGCGGGCCGTCCGGACGGTACAGGAACTTTCCGACGCGGCCGCGCGCAACGGTTTCGCCCGCGCCTCCGAGCTGGAAGTGAAGGTGCTCTCGGACCTGGTCGGGGCCAGCCCGGCGCAATGGCACGCTTATCCCCCGCTGGTGCAGGCCCTGGCCCTGCGCGGGGAGCTCGAATCCCTGGCCTCGCTCGCCGCCTCCCTCGCCAGGCAGGAGAAAACTTTGCGGGAGCCCGCCCGTCACCGCGCGCTGATGGCGCTCTGCCTGGCCCGCGCCGCCCTGCTGCCCTGGCTGGAATCCGACGGCTTCCTGGCGCTCAACCGGAGCCCGGAGCGGGTGAGGGGGCGGACTATGGAGTACGTCTCGCAGGCGGAACTGCTGGCCGAAGCGCGCGCGTGGATCGGAGAGCTGGAGAAGAAGGACCCGTCGCTCAGGTCCGGCGCGCCGCAGGCGCTGGTCTCGTCGTTCGAGGTGGCGATGGGGGACGTTTTCGGCAGCCAGGAGACCATCGGCCGCCTGCGCTCCATAGCGTCGCTTTTCGCCTCCGAGCCGGCCTACGCCAGGGCCGCGGAACTGACCGTGAAGGGCAACGCGCACCTGCTGGCCAGGGAATACGGAAAAGCCCGGGCCATGTTCACCTCCGCCCTGCGCAACTGGCCCGCCATGATAGACGCGCGGCGCCAGCTTGTGGAAGTCGATTTCCAGGAAGGGGCCGGGCTGGCCGTGGCCGGCAAGGACATGAAGCAGGCCCGCAAACTTCTTTACCGGGCCTACGAGGACAGCGAGGAACTGATAGAGGCCGCTCTCGAGAAGGGCCCCGCGCTGCCTTTCGTGGGCCCCGGGCGCTTCGCCGGGGACCTTTACGCCCTCAAGGCGGCCGTCATCTCGGCCGTCTACGCCATCGAGGGGAAGAGGCTGCGCAACAAGGTGAAGCTGGAGAACGAATTCAAGGCGGCCCTGGACGAAGCCGTTAAGCTGGCGCCCGACAGCCGCCTGGCGAGGGAACTGCTTGAGCGTTATTCCAAAGAAGGCTTCTAGTCTGCCGGCCGCGCTGGCGGCCGCGCTGCTGCTCTGCGCCGCGCCCGCGCGGGGGCAGGATGTTTCCACCGCTCCCGTTCAGCCGCAGGGCACGCTGAAGCTGAACCTGGTAACGAACACCGACGGCTCCAGGATGGGACTGGACTATTCCATCCGCTGGGACTTCAAGGACCTCTCCGGCATCAATCCCTTCTCCCTCAGCGGCTACCGCAAGCTCAATCCTTTCTCCGGCTGGAACATCTACGACAATACCCGCTGGCGCTTCTACGGCGTAAGCGTGAACCCCTGGCGGGCGATAGTGAGCAGGAAGCGCCCCGATATATCCGGCGGGTCCGGCGGAGGAAAGGACGGCGGCGACGGCAGGAGCGCGGAGGGCCGCCGGGTCTGGAAACTTTCGCTCAGCCCCCTGTACCGCGACTTCGAGGAGCATTTCGACGAGGACCTGCGCCGCGCCCTGCTCGACGCCGCGCTGGACCCGGTCTCCGAAGACTGGGACGCCGTGCCG
Organism: Elusimicrobiales bacterium; assembly: GCA_032251015.1. GTDB lineage: Bacteria > Elusimicrobiota > Elusimicrobia > Elusimicrobiales > UBA9959 > UBA2231. The sequence continues at coordinate 3,354 of JAVVFK010000020.1, read as the reverse complement.
CGCGCGGGCAAAAAAGCCTTCATGCGGGACGTCCTCTCGCTGGATATGTGGAAACTGCCGCTCATGGGGCAGCCGAAAAAGGGAATACAGTATATAGCGGAATGATCAGGGCAGCGCGGCCAGGCCCCTGCCCGTATAGCCGTCTATCCTGATGTCCAGCGGCTTCTCCAGCCGCAGGTGCCGCACGTGCGCCGTTTCACCGGCCCCGGGCTGCGACTCCAGCCAGCCCCAGTTTATCCCGCCGTCCTTGCGGAAGGCGTTTATCGTCAGGTAGCCCAGCCCCAGCGACGTGACGTTATGGAAGAAGTGAGTGCCGTAAGAGGGGTCCACCGAGAAATCGCCGTAGCTGGCCTCCACTATCACGCGCGAGCCCGAGATCTGGTGCCAGCTGACCGGCACTCCCAGGAACGGGTCGCTCGATCCCCAGCGGCCGGGTCCGATGAGCAGGTAAGGCCTGCCCTCGTCCTGCAGCAGGCGGTTGAGCCCGCTTATCTGGTCCGCTATCTCGCGCGTCCTTGACGGCGAGAAGGTCTCCGGTTTGACGAAGACTATGTCGCGCACGCCCTTGACCTCGCCGTTGCCCAGCGCGGCCCCGCTGCTGCAGATCACCTTCTCCGGCGCCACGCCCGACAGGTCCACCCGGCGCGAGGCCGTGCGCGAGACCATCGGCCTCATCTGCAGTATGCGGAAATCCACGCGGCCGGTCTCCGGGTCCCGCGTCCCGGCGAACTCCATCTCGATATTGCTTCCCATCGCCTCGCGCCCCAGGGCGGAGAGTTCGTTGAGCAGGGCGGAGAGCGGGATGACCTCGCTTTTGAGCACCGGCGCGAAAGTCACCAGTTTGGGCCCGTCCGCCGCCACGCTGTCCACCATCGCGTCGTTCTCGTGCGAATAGGTCGAGCCCACCAGCTCCAGCGTGCCGTCCTGCGCCGCCGCGTCCAGCCCGAACACCGCCAGGTCCGGCTCCTTCTCGTAGGTGAAGGAGGAGCCGGCCTTTTTGAGGTCGAGCGCCGCGAACTTCTTCTGCGAGTTGCCGAGAAAATCCTTTATCGTGGAGAACTGGTGGAGGTTGCGCGGGTGGGCCGGTGAGAAGCGCAGCGCGTTGTGCCCCTCCACTATCGTCTTGCCCAAGCCCAGCGCGATGTGCGCTATCGGCTCCTCCGCGTCCAGCGGCGGCACGGGGTAGTAATTGTACGACTGCACCACGCCGGCGAAATCTGGGTAATGGCGGCCGCCCTCGGCGTGGGTGCGGCCCACGACCTTCTGTATGATGACGGCCATCTTCTCCTCGTCGGGCAGGTGGGGGGAGAAACGGCGGTAGGCGCGCGCCTCGCGAGAAAAAGTGGAGGCGTAGACGTACTTGATGGCGCGGCGCAGCTGATCCAGCCGGACCTCGGGGTCCGGGTGGTTGTTGGTCAGCATGTAGGTCTTGTAGATGCCCGCGAAAGGCTGCGTCTTGGAATCCTCCAGCAGCGAAGACGAACGCACCGCTATCGGTCCGCTTATCGCCGATACAATGGCTTTGAGGTCCTCGATTAAAAAGTCCGGCAGTTTGGCCGCCTCGAAGATCTGCGCCACGCGTTCGTTGGAATGAGTCTCGCTAAGCTGGGCGTCCAGCCCGTTCTGCTCCATGAAAAAGTCGAAGACGTCGGTGGCCAGCACTATCGTGTTGGGAGTCTCCACGCTCACTTCCGGGAACTTCTCCCGGAAATCCTCGCGGCTGAGCAGGAAATCGACGAAGGCCAGGCCGCGCGCCTTGCCGCCTATGGAGCCGGAGCCGATCTTGACGAAAGGGGTGGAATCGTCGAAGAGGCGCCGCTCGAACTTGAGCACGGTTCCCAGCTGCGTGCGGTGGACGAACTGGTAGAGCGTCTCTATAAGGTACTTGCGCAGTTCCTCGCGGGCGCGGAACTCCGAGATCTTCTTGGGGCGGATATGGTAGGCGATCTCGAACTCGGTGCGGGCGAAGAGCCACTTGGAGAAATGGTTGCGCTCGGCGTGGTAGAAGATGGAGTCCAGCGGCACGGCCTTGAGCAGCTTTATCATGCCTTGCAGGTCGGCCGCGCGCGCCAGCTCGTTGCCCTGCGGGTCGGAAAAGATGAAGTCGCCGAAGCCGAAATAGCGCAATATGAAGCCGCGCAGCTGCCGCCCCAGGTCCTTGGAGGACTTGTGCAGGAAGGAGGCTCCCAGCCGTCCTGCCTCGCGCGACATCGCCGAGTTCGACGACTGCAGCAGTACCGGCATATCCGGGTTCTCCGTCTTGATGCGGCGGGCCAGGTTCAGCCCCGCCTCCGGGTCGCACCTGTCGCCGACCGGGTACTCTATGTCGCTGATGACGCCCAGCAGGTTGGTCTTGTACTTGGAGTATATCTCCCAGGCCTCGTCGAAATTGTCTGCCAGCAGCACCTTAGGCCGGGCTTTGAGGCGCAGCATCTTCTTGGACGGGTTGAGCTCGTCGGCCATCACTATCTGCGTCTGCTTCATCAGCTCCGAGTAGATGACGGGCAGGTAGGAGGAGTAGAAGCGTACGTTGTCCTCCACCAGCAGTACGGCCTGTACGCCGGCCTTCGAGTCGCTCTCGAAATTGAAGGAGTCCTCCATCAGGTTTATTATGGCCGAGAAGATGGCGGTGTCGCCGTGCCAGAGGAATACCCCGTCCACCAGGGCGCGCGTGTCCGGGGAGATGTTGAGCACGTCCTGCATGTTGAAGGAGAGCAGCACAATCGGCAGGCCGGGCCGCTGCTCGCGTATGCCGGCCGCGAACTCGCGCATGTCGGTGTCGCCCAGCTGCACCATCGCGATGACCAGGTCGTAGTCGCCGGTCGCCAGCCTCAGCGAGGCCTCCTCCGCGGTGGAGACGCGCGTGATGCGCGGGGCCTCTGCCAGTTCGCTGAACAGCGCCTCGGTCAGGCGCTCGTCGTCGGCTATCAGGAAGGAGTCGTAGAGCGAGGCCACCATCAGGATATGTTTTATCCTGCGGGGCATCATTTCTTCGAAGCCCCTGAAGTTGAGATCGTGTTCCGGCGGTTCCTTGCGAGGCGTCATCATAGGCATAGATTCTACAAAAATCGGCGGGGCCCGCCGTCTATTGCCAGCCCCGGGAGGGCGTTGCTATGATATCCCGATGGCCGCGAGGATACTCATAGTCGAGGACGAGAAGGACATCTCCCGCATGCTCGATTACAACCTCCGGAAGGAGGGATATTCCACCGTGACGGAAGAGGACGGCGGCCGCGCCGCCATGACCGCCGCCAGGGAGCGTCCAGACCTTGTGCTGCTCGACATCATGCTGCCGGGTCTCGACGGCACCGAGGTTCTCAGGCGCCTGCGCGCCGACCAGAAGACGGCCGCCAC
>JAVVFK010000209.1:0-4459 GCA_032251015.1 Elusimicrobiales bacterium | reverse complement strand
GCCGACGGCGTAAACCTCCGGAACGACGGTCTGCATGTGGTCATCCACCTTCACCCCACGCCTGTCCCAATCAAGGTCTATAGTATCGAGGCCCATACTCTCCAGGTCCGCGGCCCGGCCGGCGCCGACCAATATCTCCTCCGCCTCCAGCCGCGTGCCGTCCTCCAGCACGGCGGTTTTCATGCCGCCCGCTATCTCCACTTTGGCGGTCTTCTTTCCGAAATGGAACTTAACGCCGCGCTTCTCGAAGGAGGAGCGTACCGCGCGCGTGACCTGCGGGTCCTCGCCGGCCAGTATGTCGGGCAGCAGCTCAAGGACTTCCACTTTCACGCCCATGGCGTTGAAGAAACAGGAGAACTCGAGTCCGATGACGCCGCCGCCGACTATCAGTATGGATTTCGGCAGCCGCGGCAGGTCGAAGACCCGGTCGGAGTCGGTCAGCTGTTCCTTGAAGGCGTCGAAGGGCGGGGGGAATGACGGGCGGGTGCCGGCGGCCAGTATCGCCGCGTCGAAGGTTTTTTTTATTTCGCCCTGCGGGCCCGTTACGATTATCCCGTGGTGGTGCGCGAAGGCGGCTCGGCCGCGCAGAACCTCGATCTTCTTTGCCTGGAAGAGTTTTTCGAGCGAGCCGCGTATCTTCGAGACTACTTCGGCGCGGCGGGCCTTTACCTTCTCCCAATCGAGCATATCCGGCGAGAAATTAGCGCCTGAGCCGTCTTTGAGCAGTTTGCTCAGGCCGTCGAAAGCGTGGACACGGTGGGCCGTATCGAGGAAGGCCTTGGACGGAATGCAGCCGCGGTTGAGGCAGGTACCGCCGAAATCCCAGGATTCGGCTATGAAAACTTCCGCTCCCAGTTCCTTAAGACGCAGCGCGGCGGGATACCCGCCGGGCCCGGAACCGATAACGATGACTTTTTTCTGCATGGTTTTCTCCTTAGAGCTTCAGCTTCGCGGTAAAAAAATCTTTCAGTCCCCGCCTGGCGGAGAGCAGGCTCTCGCGCAACGTCCGCGAGAGTTCGGGCTCCACCTTCGGGCGGGCGTCGGTGCCGGAAGCCCGGGCCCTGAACTTTTTGCCGGCGGCTTCGGCCTCTATCTCGAGTTTCGTCCCCGCGCCGGACCCCGTCTCGAAAGCCGCGCGCAGGCCGGCGAAACCGGCTTCCAGGCGCAGGTCCTCCACCTTCAGGCGCCCGCTTTTCAGGGAGGCCCGGGCGGAGATTTTTTTCGCCGTGATGTCGTCTATCTTCGGCGGAGCGGAGCCCAGGGCGGAGAACAGCGACTTGAGCCCGTTTTCCACGGCGTCCCTGAGCGGGCTGCGATAGCCCGGCGCGAAGAAATCGGAGGCTTCGGCTTCCAGCGAATAGTTGCGCTCGGCGCCGCGGCCTATTCTGAAGAAGTCCCAGCGCCCGTCGAGCCGCGCCAGCCTCATATCGCCCAGTTCCAGATCCTCCATCTTAAGTCTGCCCGAAGAGGAATCCAGGCCCAGCGGCGTGAAATTGAGGTCCACCTTCGCCTCGTAGGCGCCCGTGAAGAGGCGCCCGCCCCAGGCCGTGCCGGCGTGGCCCGAAGCCTCGACGTTGAAGTTGCCGCCGAAAGAGGAGTAATGCTTCACGACGGCGTCGGTATCGGTCATGTCCAGCGAGAGTCCCGGCGTCAGCAGGTCGGCCTGGACGCGCGCGCCGCGGAAGGTAAGCTCTCGTGCGTTCCAGGTCAGGTGCAGGCCTTTGACCGTATCCGGCAGCAGCGCCAGGAGGTCTTTGAAATTCCACTCGCCGTCCTTCTCGCGTACCTTGAAGAAGGCCCCGTCGAACTCGGCCGCCGAGAAGACGACCGAGCCGCGCAGGAGAGGGAGGAGCGGCATCGCCAGCCTCGTCTTCTCCGCCGAAAAGAATACGCCGTTACTGAAGGACGGGCGCTCCGAGACCTCGACGCCGCGCAGGGTGAGTCCGCTGAAAGGCGAGAACGAAACCGATCTTATGCGCAACTCGCGGCCTGCCTTCCTGGAGGCCGTTTCGGCCAGCGCGGCGGCCATAGCGCCGCCCAGCCCGCCGTATTTTTTCGCCAGGAAAAGCCACGCGCCGCCGCCGGCCAGTACCAGCGCCGCGAGCGAAGCCGCGAGTATCCTTTTCTTCCTCTCCACGGCTCAATTATATAAATTGGGGACGTTGTTTAGTTCTTTAGTTTTCGGGGTCTTTCGGGGCGTAGTACGGGGAGGCGGGGGAGGAAAACTAAAGAACTAAACAACGTCCCCCGGCAGACCCTGCATGCGGGCGAGGGCCAGCGCGAGGTTCTTTCGCTGGAGTTCGTTTGTGAAGAAGATCTCGTAGGTGAAGTAGCCTTCGGCGTCGCGGCGGCGGGAGCGCACGCGCGACATTATGTCGGAAAAAGTTTCGTCGGCCAGTTCGAACTCCAGCGCGGCGCCGGAGCCCTCTTTCAGCTCGAAGCGCGAGACCAGGGAGCAGCCCGAGGGGTCCACGCGGGACAGGCGTCCCCAGGCGGGGGGGACGCCGTGCGGCAGCCGCAGGGTGGCCGGGATATAATCCTTTGAATTAAAATCTGGCATTTTTCTTTATAAGCAGGCCTTTGCCGCCCCTCTCGCCGGTAAGCCAGACGCTCTCTCCGTCGGTACCCAGCGCGGTGGCGCGGAAGGTCTTGTCGGAAAGTTCCGCCACCGCCATCGCGGCGGCCGATCTTTCAGGGTTGTCCAGCGGGAACTTGACTATCTCGCCGGACTTGGAGTCCGCGGCCCAGAGGAAATCCCTGTCGCAGGTGAAGGCGGCCAGTTCGCCGCGGTAGGGATATTCGCCCAGCACGCGCAGGTCGTCGTTGTTCATCCGTTTCTGGAAGATCCCCTTTTTGCCGTCGGCCGTCCAGACATAGAGGCCGTCGAAGCAGACGCCGGTCAGGGCGGACATCCCGTGTTTCGCCGAGGCCGTCCTGGTCAGTCTCTTGTCGCGCGAACGCCGTTCTATGCGGCCGTCGGCCGTGGCCAGCCAGAGATTGTCCGCCGAGTGCCCCAGCCCCACGGGGGTAAGGTCCGGGAAGCTGGTGACCCCGTTTATCTTGTAGTCCGTGGTGGAATGGCGGTATACCGACTGGGTGTACCAGTCGGCCACCAGCACCTCCCCGTCGGCGAAGGCGACGCCGGAGGGATGGGAGTAGGGGAGCTCGATGACGTCGGGGATACGGGCGGCTTCGGCCTTCCGGGCCTGCGATAGACCGTATCCCAGCGCGAAAAGGAACAGGCCGGCGGCGAGCGCTCCCGCGGCTATGACGGCCTTGCGCATGGTGTCCGGCGGCGGGGGGGCGACGGCGAGGGCCGTGCCGCTGAGCTTGAGGGCTTTTTTGAGCAGCGGGCGCAGTTCCTCCGGGGTCCACGGGGCCTGCGCGCAGTCGAAGGCGCCCAGCTTCATCAGCGCCACCGCGCGCGCGGCGTCGCGCCGTTTGAGCATGACCACCACCGGCATGAAGGGGGCTATTCTCAATATCTCCCTTATCTTTATCTCGGAGGGCGGGTCCTCTCCGTCGGCTATGAAGACCGCGCGCGGCCGGACGCGCTCGAAGACGGCCAGGGCGTCGTTGAGGTCCAGCGAGAATATGACCTCCGCTCCCAGGTCGGCGAAAGCGCCCTGGAGTATGTTCTTGTCCTTTTCGGACGAGGATATTATCTGTACCGTGGGCATATTATCTGACCGGCGGCGGTATCTCCAGCACGGACCCCTCGCGCGGCAGGCCGCGGAAGATGAGCTTTTCGTTGGCCTGGTAGATGCGCTCCCATAGATTCGGGTTGCCGTAATATCTGGAAGCGATGGAGCGCAGCGTCTCGCCGGGACGCACCTTATGGCGCTTGGGCCATTTCTCCGGCGGCTTGGCTTTGGGCTTGGGCGGCGGCGGGGGCGGGGGATTCTCCAGCCGGAACCTGGCGTCGAGCACCGAGATCTCGGTCTCCTTGAGCCTGTCCTCCAGGTCGCGCAGCCGCGACTGGCTCTGCGTCAGTTCCGATTCCATGACGCCCTTGTTGACGCGCAGCGTCATGACGTCGTTCTCCAGGTCGAGGCGCTGCTGGCGCAGGCCGTCTATCTGCTGGCGCAGTTCCCGCGCGCGGCCGGCGGCGTCGCCGACGAATTTCTCGCTGAAGGTGGGGGCGCCGAAGCGGTAAACGGCGTTCACTTCGTACACGCCTCCCTGCACATGAAAGCCTTTCCACGGCAGCGAAGCCGTGACGTCTATCACCCAGGGGAGGAGATTTATGCCCAGCCCGGTCGCCAGGTAGTCGACGCCGCCCAGCGTCACGCCTTTGCCGGCGCGCACCCGCATCAGGTCGTTGAAAAGGGGCTTCTCCAGGCCGGGGAAGAACTCGGCGTGACCGCCGCGCACCCGCAGGTCCAGCGCGAAGAGCACTTCCTTCCAGCGTATCGAGTTGGCCAGGGTTACGGTGGCGAAGGACTTTCCCAGGCCGAAA
>JAVVFK010000208.1:0-4464 GCA_032251015.1 Elusimicrobiales bacterium | reverse complement strand
GACGGCACGCCGCGCCCCGTCTTCGCGCAGTTCCGGGTCAAGAGCCGGGCCGACGGCTCGAGCCAGATGCAGGTCGATTCGGAGACCTGGCGTGTCGTCGCCGGCGCGCGGTTCGGCCATGACCCTGAGCCTGAGGGCCAGCGGGCGGAACCCGGCCGCTTTAAGGCGCTTGAGCTGCGCGTTCAGGTTCGCCTGGTAGATGTTCACCCTGGTCTCCGCCCCCGGGGCCAGGCGGGAGACCCGGGCCTCGCTGACATGGAAAGGAACGGTCCAGATCCCGCTGCCGCCGCCGGAGGAGATATTTATGGAGAAATCGTAACGGAGCACGAGGCCTTCGGCCGGAGTGGCGTCCGGGTTGGCCACGGTGAGCACGACGCGGGGCCGGCCCTGCACCGCGCCGGAATCGGACAGCCGCAGCGATCTCACGTTCACGTAAGGCAGTCTTTTCTGGCCGGCCGCCTTGGAAAGCTGCCACCGGGCGGCGGAGACCGACGGCTGGGCCGGCAGCGACGCGGCCGGCAGGGCCAGGAGAAGAATGGTCAGCGGTATTTTTTTCATAAACGTCCTTATGCCAGCTTGGCCCGCAGTTCCTCCCCCATCACGAGCAGGACCGAGCATTCGGCCTCACCGTCGCGGCATGAGAGCGTCAGCCTCACCCGCACCGCGGTATCTGCCGGCGCGGAGGGCATTGAGTCGCCGAAGGTCCCGGTTATGAAATCGAGCCCGCCCTGTATGCAGCGCGGCACGGAGGGAAGAAGCATCTCGCCGGTCCGGGACGATATCACCGAGAGAAAAGAGTTGAACAGGATATTGCCGACCTCCGAGATCAGCAGCTCCTCCGCCTTGTTCATGGAGCTCATCTTGACGAAGGAGTAGCCCAGGAAGCAGCGTGAGATGACCTCGACGTCGCCCGGGCGGAAGGTTATCAGAGACCGCAGCGAGCCCGGGCCCGACACGGTGAACACCACCCCGGCGCCGTCCTGGTCCCCGGAGGACTTGAGAGCCTCGGCGCTGACGGCGACCTCGATCTCCTTCAGCGACCAGTTGCCCGAGGATATGCGGGCGAGCTTGGCGATGGAGCGGGCTACCGCCTCTTCCGCCAGGGTCCGCCAGACGTCCGTGCCGGTATCGTTTTCTTTTTTCATCCTTTGGTCACCGAATCCATGAAAGCCCGCAGTTCCGCCATCGAGAAAGGCTTGCGGAGTATGCCCACGCCGCCCAGTCCGCGTATCCTGGCGTCCACCCCCGCCTGCTCCACGGCCGAGGCCACCGCGACGCGGACCGACGGGAACTCGCGCCGCAGCGTCTCCATCAGCTCCAGGCCGTCCCGGCCCGGCATCACCAGGTCCACGAAGGCCAGGTCGGGAACGAGACGCCCGCAGGCGGCCAGCGCCGCGTCGTAGTCCTGGGCCGGCTCCATCACCTCATGGCCCTGGCTCTCCAGCGCGGTCTTAAGTATGCCGGCCGCCAGCGGGTTATCGTCGACTACCAGTATCCTCATCCGCTCCCCCGGGCGAAGCCTCAGGCCTTTACGGCCGTCCGGCGCGCGGCGCCGGCGCCCAGCGCCTTGCGTTTGAGCCCGGCGGCCTTGTCGGTCCTCTCCCAGGAGAACTTGGCGTCGCTGCGGCCGAAATGGCCGTAGGCCGCGGTCCGCCGGAATATGGGCGCGCGCAGGCCGAGCGTCTTTATGATGCCGCGCGGCGTGAAGTCGAAGGTCTTCATCGCGACCTCGGAAAGTTTCGCGTCGTCGACCAGCCCGGTGCCGTGCGTGTCCACGTAGAGACCGACGGGTTCGGCCACGCCGATGGCGTAGGCGACCTGGAGCGTGCACTCGCGCGCCAGGCCGGCGGCCACTATGTTCTTGGCCGCGTAGCGGGCCATGTAGGCCGCGGAGCGGTCCACTTTTGTCGGGTCCTTGCCGGAGAAAGCGCCGCCGCCGTGCGGGGCCACGCCGCCGTAGGTGTCCACTATGATCTTGCGGCCGGTGACGCCGGCGTCGCTCTGCGGGCCGCCGACCACGAACTTGCCGGTGGGGTTGATCAGGAACCGCGTCTTTTTGTCGATCAGTTTCTTGTCTATGACCGGCAGGATCACGTTCTCGATTATCTCGCGTTTGGACTTCTCGGTTATCTGGCGGCCGGTCGAGTCCAGGATGTCCTCGGTATGCTGGGAGGAGATAACGACGGTGTCGACGCGCACGGGACGGCCGTCGAAATATTCCACCGTCACCTGGGACTTGCCGTCGGGGCCCAGGTAGGGAAGGATCTTCTTCTTGCGGACTTCGGCCAGCCGCTGCGTGAGCTTCTGCGCCGTTATTATCGAGAGCGGCATCAGCTCCGGGGTCTCGTCGCAGGCGTAGCCGACCATCATGCCCTGGTCGCCGGCGCCGCCGGTATCCACGCCCTGGGCGATGTCGGGCGACTGGCGGCCTATGACGTTGAGCACCGCGCAGGTTTCGTAGTTAAATCCGTATTTGTTGTGGGTATAGCCGATGTCCTTTATGACGGAACGGGCCAGCGTATCCACGTCGACGTAGGTCCTGGTCGTTATCTCGCCGCCCACCATGACCATGCCGCGGGTGATGAAGGTCTCGCAGGCGACGCGGCCGGCGGGGTCCTTCTTCATTATCTCGTCCAGCACCGCGTCCGAGATCTGGTCGCAGACCTTGTCCGGGTGTCCTTCCGTCACCGACTCCGAAGTTACGTACCTCTTTCCCTTGTAGTTCATCTCTTTTTTTCTCCTTGAATTCCGCCCCGTTAGAGGCCCGTCCCCGCCTGGAAGGCGGGCGGCTGAGGCCGCCCCGCGGCGGCCCGGCAACGGCGGCGGTTATTTTCCCTCTACCAATCCCTTGGCGAAGGCCAAAAGTTTCTTGACGCCGTCGGCGGAAGGGGCCTCGGCGTAGGTGCGCAGCAGCGGCTCGGTCCCGGACGGCCGCATCAGCAGCCAGCTGTCGTCCTCCAGGACTATCTTGAGCCCGTCGAGCGTGACCGACTCCTGTATCTTCTTGCCTGTGACGGTCTTGGGAAGCTTCTTCCTGAGCTTGGCGGCGAAGGAGTGCTTGTTCGGTATGGCCTTCTCCAGCCGGAAATCCACGCGCTCGAAATGGGAGGTCCCGTACTTCTTCTCTATGTCCTTGTAGAGCTCGGAGATCGTCTTGCCGGTCCTGGCCGTCATTTCGGCGAAGGCCAGCGCGGTCAGGACGCCGTCGCGCTCGGGAATGCTGCCCTTCCACGCGTAACCGCCGGACTCCTCCGCGCCGAAGGAGACGTCCTCGGAGATCATCTTCTCGGCGATATATTTGAAGCCGACCGGGACCTCCTCGAACTGCAGGTCGTGGGCGCGGGCGATGCGCTTGGTCAGATATCCCATCGACACGGCCTGGATGACCTTGCCGGTGAGCTTGTTGCGCTGCAACATATACTCCAGCAGCATCGGCGCGATCTGGCAGGGCGTCATGTAAACGCCCTTGTCGCTGACCAGGGCGAAACGGTCCGCGTCGCCGTCGAGCGCCACGCCCATCTTCGCCTTCTTCTCCTTCACGGTCTTGAGCAGGAGCTGCAGGTTGGACTCGACCGGCTCCGGCGAATGTATGCCGGGGAAAAGGGGATCGTGCGCCTCGTGCAGGCGGACGACGTTCTTGGCGGCGAAGACGTCGCCGGCCAGCTCGGCGCCGCAGCCGTACATGAAGTCGACCACTACCGGCCCTTTCACTTTCTCGAAGAGCCTGGCGTAGGGCAGGCGGGAATTGAGATAGGAGAGATAGTCCTTCTTGAAGGACTTCTTAGGCACGCCCGCGGACTTCACCTTGTGAGGCGAGGCCTTGAAGATATAGGTCTCCAGTTCGGCCGTGGCGGTGGGCGGGGCAGAACGTCCGCCCTGCTTCACCTTCACTCCGTTGTAGTAGTACTTGTTGTGGCTGGCGGTTATCATTATGCCGTAATCGAATTTGCCGGACGTAAGAAAACTTACCGCCGGAGTGGGGAGCGGCGAATCGGAGAGCGTGCAGTCCACGTCCTGGGAAGCCAGCACGTCGCCGAAGACCTCGGCGAAGCGGTCGGACATGAAGCGCCGGTCGTAGCCTATGATCACTTTCGCCCTTTCGTTGGTGCGCAGGTATTTATAAGCGAGGAAATCGCTGAAGCCCTGCGCTATCCGGCGCAGCGAATCGAAAGTGAAGTCCCTGGAAATGACGCCCCTGAAGCCGTCGGTTCCAAAGGATATGTTGTGGGAATTGGCGCTCATTGTTCAGCTCCGGGCGGGACTTTTCGGGCGTTAAGAGATTCCCGCCATATATTGATTAGAGTTGTATATGATAATAAATGCCGGGGGGGTTAGTCCACGACAGACCGGCGGCGGGCGCCGGCCGCCCGCGGGAAGAGTCCGGGATATTTCAGGGCCGCGGCCTTTCTCAGCAGCCCGGCGCAGCCCCGGCGCGTATCCAGTCCGGGAAAGACCAGGCTGAGC
>JAVVFK010000207.1:0-4470 GCA_032251015.1 Elusimicrobiales bacterium | reverse complement strand
GCGGCGGCCCGGGTACCGTCCGAAGAACCATTGTCAACAAGTATCAATTCACCCCATCCCGAGAGTCCGGAAAAATCGGCAGCAAGGGCAGGGATATTCGCCTGCTCGTTGTAACATGGAACGACAAGAGAACAGAAAAGCGCGGAAGGGCTCACATCCCCTCCGAAATAAGACCCGGCGGCGCAAGCAGCAGGTCCTCCGGAGTGCCCAGAGGCACTATCTTCGAGGCGGTGTCCGCCACGAAGCGGCGGCCGGCGGATATCAGCCTGTTGTAAAGCGGGGCCACGTAGAATTCCCCGCGTTCCCTTTCCCCTTCGGCCAGAGCGGCGCCGGCCGCTTCAAAAAAATCCCCGGCACGGCTGAAATGATAAAAGCCGGTCAGCGCCAGGTCCGAGATCTGTCTTTTTTCGGCCGTTTCCGCTACGAAACCGTCCGGGGCCAGCCGCGCGAAACTCCATTTCTCGTCCCGGCGGCCCAGCCGGAAAGCTCCGATCACGCCATCGGCCCGCGCCGAGGGGTCCTCCAGCGTACGGGCCAGCGTCTCCGAGCGGAAATAAGTGTCGATGTTATATATGGCCAGCCCCGCGTCGGGATCCAGCAGACGCCCGGCGGCGAGCGCGGTCTGCGCCTGGCCGGCGGTTGGCGAATCCAGCAACATTATCTCGGCCTCCGCCGGGGCCTTCAAAGCGCGAGTCCTCTCCCTCACGAAAGAGGAAACGCCGAAGGCCTCTTCGTGCCCGCGCAGGGCGACAAAAACCATGCGGGAGAAGCGATCCAGCGGCAGACCCGAAAGGGAGAGCTCGAAAAGCGTCGCTCCGCCGGCCTCCAGCATGTACTTAGGAAGGCGTCGCCCGGCCCGCAGGAAGCGCTCGCCGCGCCCGGCCATTGTGATGACCAGCACGGGCCCCTTCACCGCGGCCTCCCCGCGGCCGGACTGCGCGGCATAAGCGCCTTAGAGCAGCTCCGACACCAGGGCGGCCAGCTGGCTGCGCTCCGTCTTGGTGAAGGTCAGGTGGCCGTACATCTTCTGCCCCTTGAACCTGTCCACTATGTAGGTCAGGCCGTTGGAGGCCATGTCCAGGTAGGGGTTGTCGATCTGGTAAGGGTCGCCGGTCACGACGACCTTGGTGCCGTCGCCGGCGCGCGAGAGTATCGTCTTGATCTCGTGCGGGGTGAGGTTCTGCGCGTCGTCGACTATCATGTACTGCTTGGGCAGCGAGCGGCCGCGTATGTGCGTGACCGAGGCGATCTCTATCTTCTCGTTCTGCAGCAGGTACTCGAACTTCTGCAGCGCGTCGTCCTGGTGGCGGCGGTCCATGATGAACTCGAGGTTGTCGTAGATGGCGCCCATCCAGGTGGAGAGCTTCTCTTCCTTGGTGCCGGGCAGGTAGCCGATATCCTTGCCGACGGGAATGATCGGGCGGCAGATGATGAGCCGGCGGTAGACGTTCTCCTCCACGGCCTTCTGCAGGCCGCAGGCCAGCGACATGAGCGTCTTGCCGGTGCCGGCCGTGCCGATCATCGTCACCAGCGCGATCTTCTCGTCGAGCAGCAGCTCCATCGCGCAGCGCTGCTCCTTGTTGAGCGGCTTTACGCCCCACGGCGCGCTCTCGGGGCTGAGCGCCTTCACCGTAGAGGTGTCCATCGGGTCCACGCGGCCCAGCGCGCTCTTCTTGGGGTCCTCCTTGGCGCGGAAGACCACGAACTCGTTGGCGACCAGGCCCTCCTCGCCGGACTTGGCGGACTTGTCCTTATAGAATTTGTCTATGAAGGCGGAATCCTTCTCCACCGTCACCAGGCCGGGATAAAGCTCGTCCATCTTGACCTTGCCCGACTCGTAGTCCTGGGCGATCAGGCCGACGGCCTCGGCCTTGAGGCGCAGATTGGTGTCCTTGGTAACCAGTATCGCGTTGTTCTTCTTGCTGATGAAGGAGAAAGCGGTGTTGAGGATGCGGTTGTCCATCTGCTGCAGGACGAACTCGGCGGGCAGGACCTGGGGATGGTCGAGCTCCACCTTGAGCGTGCCGCCGTTCTCCATCTTCACGCCCTCGTTGAGCTTGCCGAAGGCGCGGAGAGCGTCGAGCTTGCGCGAGACTATGCGCGCGCTCTTGCCGCGCTCGTCGCCGGCGCTCTTGAAAGTGTCGAGCTCCTCTATGACCGAGATGGGGATGATGACGGTATTGTCGTCGAACTTGGTGAAGGAAAGCGGGTCGTGTATCAGGACGTTGGTGTCGAGGATGTAGATCTTTTTCATTTTTTTGGCGTCAGCGGGGCGATGCCCCGGCCTCCCCTTATTATAGCGATGCCAGAATTATGATACTTTTTTCCCCTCCTGTCAAAGAACCCGCGTTTCGGCGGCGCGGCTAAAAATAGTATTATTACGGGTTCAACACAGAACATGAAAAACAAATACCATTTCACCGCCGCGGCACTGCTCGCGGCATCTCTGACCATACTCGCTCCCTTTGCCTCCGCCCAGGAGCCCCCCCCGGGGACCCTGCCGGGCATGACCGAAGAAGCCGCATCAGCGGGGGACACCATGCGGCATGGTATCCCGGTACCGCCCTCGGTCGCGGAGTTCCCCGGCCCCTGGGAAGTCGGCGAAATCGCGGTCCGCGGCACCGTCAACGTCAAGCCCAGGGTCGTCACCAGGGCGGTCAAGGCGCGCAAAGGCCGGCTCTACTACCGCGATTTCATCGCCCGGGACGTCGAGGATATACTTGGCCTGGGCAGCATAGAGAAGGTCTCGGTGGAGATAGAACAGATCCCCGGCAGGCCCTCCTCCCCCAAACTGGGCTCGTTCCTCCCGGCGCCCCTGCAGGCGCGCGTGACCTATATCGTCAGCGAGAAGCCGATGATAAAAAAAGTGAAGGTCGAGGGCGCGAAGAAAGTATCGAGATCGTCCGTGAAGGACGAGATGTCCCTGCGCGAAAGGGACTTCTTCGACGAGCTTAAGATACGCGAGGACCTGATAAAGATATCCGACATGTACCGGGGCAAAGGCTTTCTGGACGCCGCCGTCGACTACGAGGTGGAACACGACACGGCCTCCCTCACCTGCGAACTGACCATCGAGGTCGAAGAGGGCAGCAAAGTGCGCGTGGCCGCCGTCGACCTGCTCGGGGCGGAGGGGTTCAAAAAGAAGAAGCTCATTAAGCGCTTCAAGAACCGCCCGAAGAAGATATACCAGCCCTCCGAGCTCCCCAACGACCTCCGCGCGCTGGAAGAGTATTATCTCACCCGCGGCTACAGCGAGTTCGAGATAACGGAGTCCTCCGTCTCCTTCAACGAGAACCGCAGCAGCGTCACCATACACGTCGCGGTCCGCGAAGGAGCCAAAAAGATGTTCGGCGAAACCACCTTCAGCGGCAACTCCGTATACACCACTTCCGAGCTGGCGGATACGCTGGCCTACCGGCGCGGAAAGCTCTACGACCAGCGCCGCTTCGAGGACACGGTGCGCTACATACAGGAAAAATACGCCGACAAGGGATACCTGCGGGCCCAGGTGCGGCCGGTCAAGGTCCCCAACGAGGGGACGGGCGAGCTTGACATAGAGTTCTCCATCGTAGAGAACTCCCCCATCTTCGTCGGGCATATCGACGTGGAGGGCAACAAGGCCACCAAGACGCACGTGCTGCGCCGCGAGGTGGCCCAGAAAGAGGGCGAGGTCTTCAGCGCGGCCAAAGTGCGGCGCAGCCAGGAGAAGATCTTCAACCTCGGGTTCATAGACGACGTCAACCCCGTCATAAACCCCACGGCGGACCCCGACACGGTCGACCTGGTGTTCGACGTGGCCGAAGGCAAGCCGGGAATGCTGACGGCCGGCGCCGGCATCTCCTCGCGCGAGGGAGTGGTCGGCACCCTGTCGGTGTCTCATCTCAACATGTTCGGCCTGGCCCACAGGATGTCGCTGGCCTGGAACTTCGGCAAGCGGGTCCAGGACTACAACTTCAGCTGGTCCATGCCCTGGGTCGGGGAGAGGCCGATGACGCTGGGGCTCAACCTCTTCAACACCCGCCGCTACCGTCCCTACCAGACCTCGCTGTCGGCCTACACGGAACGCCGGACCGGCGGCAAGGTGACGCTGGCGCCGAGGTTCGACGACGATAAGTACACCCTCACCACCTCCTACTCGTACGAGAACGTGCGTATCATGGACGTGGACGCTATCTACCTGGGCGAGCTGCAGGAAGGGACCAGCGCCACCTCGTCGATATTCGTCGAGTTCGCGCGCGACACCCGCGACAGCGTCTGGGACCCCACGCGCGGCGGGCGCGGCGCCATCGGCCTGGAGTTCACGGGCGGCCCGCTGATGGGCGACGTCAACTTCTACAAGCCCAGCCTCTCCTACAGCCACAACTTCAAGCTGTTCTCCATAGACGACTACCCGTTCGTACTCTCCATAGCCAACCGCATGGGCTACGTGGCCCGCTTCGGCGACACGGAGAGGGTGCCGTTCTACGAGAA
>JAVVFK010000206.1:0-4475 GCA_032251015.1 Elusimicrobiales bacterium | reverse complement strand
CTGGGCGTCGACATGATGCACCTGAACTTCCACAAGACCTTCTCCACCCCCCACGGCGGCGGAGGGCCCGGCGCGGGCGCCATAGTCTGCCGCAAGGCCCTGGCCCCGTTCCTGCCGGTCCCGACCGTTAAGAAAGAGGGCGGACGCTACGTCTCCGACTTCGGCGACGGCCGCAGCGTGGGCAAGGTGAAGGCCTTCTTTGGCAATACCGGCGTGCTGGTGAAAGCCTACGCCTACATGCTGGCGCATTCCGTAAAGGAGTTCGGCGAGATAGCGAAGTGCTCCATAATCAACGCCAACTACGTGCGCTCGCTTCTCCAGGACATCTACCCGTCGTACTCCAAAGAGTACTGCATGCACGAATGCGTCCTGACCCCCGGCCCGGACCTTGCGGCCAAAGGGCTCAAGACTCTCGACGTGGCCAAGGGCCTGCTTGACCGCGGCTTCCACGCCCCGACGGTGTATTTCCCCCTCATCGTCCACGAGGCGATAATGATAGAGCCTACCGAGACGGAATCGAAGGAGACCCTCGACGAGTTCGCCGCCGCGATGAAAGAGATCCACGCGCTGGGGGTATCCGACCCGCAGGCGCTCAAGGATTCGCCGCATACCATGCCGGTCAAGCGCCTCGACGAGGTGCAGGCCGCGCGGCAGCCGAACCTCAGGTGGTAATGAAGGGACTGATCGTCGATTCTCCGGAAGCGGACGTCTACGGCCAGATGGCCATGGACGAGGCCCTCTGCGAGACCATGCCCGCGCCTTTCGTCCTGCGCTTCTTCCGCTGGAAGGCGCCGGGCATCACCTTCGGGTACGCCCAGCGGGCCCGGGAAGTGGAGGCGGCCGCCGCGGAGCGCGGCCTCGCCGGCACGGAGATGACGCGCCGGCCCACCGGCGGCGGCATAGTCTATCACCTCTCCGACCTTACCTTCTCGCTGATCTTCCCCTCCGAGGGCGGCGACTTCCGGCCGATGGAGACCTACGACCGGCTCCACCGGGCCATCAACGCCGCCTACGCCAGGCTGGGATCCGGTTTCGAGCTGTCAGACGCGCGCACGGCCAGCTACGCCGTCAACACGCCGGTGATGGACTGCTTCTCCAAGCCCGTCTCGCTGGATATTTTGTACAATGGCAAAAAAGTGCTGGGCGGCGCCCTGAGGAAGTTCGGCGGCCACATGCTCTACCAGGCCTCCCTCCAGACGGAGGACGCCAGGACGCGGGCGCCCCGGCACGAGGCGGCGATAGCCGAGGGGCTGGCCGGCGGGCTGGGCGCGGACTGGGAGAAAGCCCCGCTGGCGGAAGAGGCCCTGAACAGGGCCGCGGCGCTGGCGGCTGAGAAGTACCGTTCCGCGGAATGGATAAAGAGGATATAGGAGAACCGATATGATAGCTTTCGTACTCTGCAAGCTTATAGCCGGCCTGGAACAGAAGGCCATCGGGCAGATAAAGAACATACGCGGCGTCAAGGACGTCTACCTGACCTTCGGCGGCTGGGACGCCATACTGGTGGCCGAATCCGACACCGTCGACAAGCTCAGCGGCCTCATCGTGCGCGAGATACGCGGCATACACGGCGTACAGACGACGGAAACGCTGGTCACGACGAACCTCTGACAGGCGGCGGACACAGCTGATATTACGGGGCCGGGCGGCAAGCCGGGCCCCGCGGAGTAAAAGAAATGGAAAATTACGGTTTTGCAAATCCCGCGGACAAGAAAGTGCTGATAGTCGACGACGACGACAGCGTCAGGGACCTGCTGGAGTTCATAGTCCGCAAGGAGGGGTTCAAGGTGGAGAAGGCGGCCGACGGCGAGGAAGCCCTCAACATGGCGCGCACTGTCTCGCCGGACCTGATACTACTGGACCTCATGTTGCCGCGCTTCGGCGGCTTCGAGATACTGCGCGAACTGCAGACCGACGACACCTCGGATATACCGATAGTTATCATCACCGGCCGTTACACCGACCGCTCCACCTCGGACATGATAAAGCAGGAGCCTAACGTGAAGGACTTCATAGAGAAGCCTGTCAGGCCGCCCGTGCTCGCCGCGCTGATACACAAGATCCTCAAGACCCAGCCCCCCCGCAAGCCGCAGCCCTGAGCGATGAAGAAGACGCTCGCGGCCCTGGCGCTGCTGCCGCTGGTCGCGGGCGCGCTCTGGGCCCTCCTAAGCCCGGTCGGCGCGCTGCTGCGTTCCGCCGAAACCACCTGGCCCTTCCTGCTCGGGGCGGCCGCCTACCTGCCCTTCGGCCTGGCTTCGCGCGGCTCGGGCAGAGCCTACATACTCGCCCACGAGCTCTCCCACGCCGCCGCGGCCGCGCTGTGCGGAATAAAAGTGGGGAAGATATCCGTGGGCAGGAACGCGGGCCACGTCAGGCTCGTCTCCAGCAACGCTTTGGTGGATCTGGCCCCCTACTTCGTGCCGTTCTACGCCCTGGCGGCCGCGCTTGCCTACGGCGTCGCGTTCTATTTCGCGGACCTTCGCCCCTACAGGCCCTGGTTCACGGCCCTGACCGGCTTCCTCATCTCCTTTCACCTGGTCAACACGGCCGCCGTAATGACGGGGCCGCTGCAGAGCGATTTCCGCAAGGCCGGGGGCGCCCTGTTCTCCTTCTCCATGGCGCTGCTGGCCAACGCTTTTTTCCTGGCGCTATGCCTTAAAGCGCTCTACCCCGCGGCCTTTTCGCTCAAAGGTTATTTCGCCGACGCGCTGGGCCGCGCCGGCGCGATAGCGGAAGGGTCCTGGCGCTTTTTGGAGGCCGCCTTTAATACTGCTAAAATGTATATCTGATGATAATCAAGGGCATCAAGCTTTCCATTAAATTCACGCTGCGCATGATGCTGCTGCTGGCCATAGCCGGCGTCTTCCTCTTCCTGGCGGGCACCGTCGCGGTCCGCCTCCTTTTCAAACCGGCCGACCTGAGGGCACTGGCGCTCAACCAGCTCCAGGAGGCCTTCATCCGTCCCGTCACCATCGAGAGCGCCAGTTTCTCCTACGGCGGGGACATACACATAAAGGGACTGCAGGTCTTCCGTTCCCCGAAGTACGGGGAAGGCGTTTTTATAAAAGCGGACCATATCTACGCCTCCTATTCGCCCCAGGCGCTTCTCAGGAACACCATAGAACTGCGGCGCCTCGTCCTGGTCTCGCCCGAGATAAACGCGGTGCGGCTCAAGGACGGGACCTGGAACTTCGCGGATATCTTCTACGCCTACGCGCAGAAAGAGAAGTCCGACCGCGCGCTGGCGATCAAGGACGCGGAGGTCAAGGACGGGGTGCTCAAGGTCTTCGGACCCGACGGGCGCCAGACCAATTCCGCCGAAAAGGTCAACATCTCCTTCCGGGACCTGTCCGCCTCCAGGCCTTTCCCCCTCTCTCTTTCCGCCGCCTTCAGGATAGACGAGGCCGGAAAGCCGGCGGACGGCGGCTTCCACGCCAACGGCCTTCTGGACCTGGCCGGCTTCGAGTGGGAGAAGGCGTCTTTCAGCGATATGTCGCTCAATCTCACCCTGGGCGAGCAGGCTTTCGGCTTCACCGGGAGCGTGCGCGATTTCAAGGCCCCCGAAGCTGAACTCAAAGGCGAGGTGGGCGGACTGCGTTCCACCGATTTTCCCTGGTTGGCCGGCCTGCCCAACAAGATAAACCTCCCTCCCTCCCCCTGGACGCTGAAAGGGTCCGTAGAGGACGGCGCGTTCAAATTCGAGGCCCTGATGGAATCCCTGGGCCTGCGTTTCAAAGGCGACGTCGCCCTGAAGCCCGGCGGTCCCGAATACACGGTGACGGCCTCGGCCCCGCCCATCGACATCTCCAGGCTTCACCGACTGGTGACCGGCCTGCCGCTGGGCGATTTCTACGGCAGGCTGCAGTTCACCACTGCCTTCACCAATAAAGGCGGACGCCACCGGATATCCCGCGCCTTCGTCTCCGCCACCAAGAGCCGGTTCTCCTACGGGGAAGTCGCCTTCTCCGGCATCGACGCCTCCCTCCTGATACGCGAAGGGTGGGACGGCAGTTATCTGAAGATAAGGTCCGGACAGGCGAGACTGGGCCCCTACATCCTGTCCCGCATAAAATTAGACTCCAGGCTGGACTCCGGGCTTTTCACGGGCGGCGTCTCGGGCAGGCTTAACGATAAGCCGCTGAACCTGAAAGCTTCCGTCAGGAACCCGCTCACCCCCTCCCGCCGGGTGGAGCTCAGCGGCTATTCGGGAGAACTTGATTCGGCTTTCGTGGGGGCGATCTCCGGACTCTTCTCGGGCTCCGGGGCGGGCAAAACCCGTGAAAAGGAAGCCGGGGAAGAAGGCGGCTGGATGAGGCACCTGCGGGCAGCGGCCCCCAGCGGGATGGGCTCGTTCTCCGCCCTCTACCGCTCGGCCCGCGTCAACACGCCTTACATCGGGGCGGCCGAGATGCGGCTCTCGGCTGAGATGAAGAACATAACGGGCGGCATCAGGAAACTCAAGGGCAGCATGGCCC
>JAVVFK010000205.1:0-4478 GCA_032251015.1 Elusimicrobiales bacterium | reverse complement strand
GGCCGCGGCGGCCGCCTGCCATCAGCAGTTTGCCCGCCGACAACTCCGAGAACGCCTGGCCCAGGCGATGCCCCAATACGAGCGCGCGATGGAGCAGACCCGGCAGCTTGGAGAGATCCATTCGGAATTGGCGGCGGCCAGAAGCGACGCGGCCTTCTCCGGAGACAGCGGGGCGGCGAGCGTGCCCGCCAGCCCGATGCTCTGCCCGTCGTATTCGCCGAAGGGGCGGCTTTTTACGGCGCCGAGTACTCGCAGCAGCGCGGCGTTGTTGCCCAGCGAGGGATGCGCGTCCAGGGGCAGGTGCCAGGCGGCGAGGCTCATGCCGCTTTCGATGAGCAGGGCCAGTTTCTTTTTGAGCGGGCCTCTCACCGCTTCCGTATGTCCTTTCCAGAAGAGGCCGTGGTGGACTATCGCCAGATCGGCGCCTTCCGCGCGGGCGCGCCCGAGGAACTCGAGCGAGGCCGACACCCCGAGCGCGATCCTGCGGACTTCGGGCTTGCCTTCCACCTGCAGGCCGTTGAGCGAGGAGTCCCTGAAGGAGCCCGACCTGAGCCTGCCGTCCGCGAAAGTTATTATTTCCCCCAGCCGGGCCATGACCCCTCCCCTTATTTCCCGTGCCTGGCGGCGTGGACGTAGCCGCCGCTGTTCTCGGCGCAGAGAACGTCCGCGGGCGCCGCCCCGGAGTCCTTCCCGAAGAAAAGGAAGGCCGCGTAGCCCCAGCGTTCGGGATTGCCCGCCAGCAGCCGTCGCGGCACTTTGACGGACAGGGCCCCGGGTCCCGGCGTTTCGGCATCCAGCCTGGCCGCCGGCCGACGGCTCCCCAGCGTGTAGAGTTCCGCCTTGCCGTCCCGCACCGAGAGCGCGTATTCCCAGGCGTCTTCCGGGTAGAGGCGCGGCGTTTCGGCGGTGAGCAGGGACATGCGGCCCGCGCGCTGACGCTTGTTCACGTCCATGTAAAGCTCCAGTCTCGCTCCCGCGGCCAGCCCGTCGGCGGGGCCCGCGCCGGCCGCGAAACTGAAAGTCACTTCCTGTTCGTCCCAGGAGATGGCCAGGGAGCGCAATTTTAGCGCCTTCAGCGGGTCCAGGCCTTCCGGCAGTTCCGGCGCCGGCTCCGGCAGCCTCGGGGGGACCTGGCCGTTCTCCAGCACCAGGCGCCGGCCGGAGAGCCGCGAGGTGAAGGCCTCGGCGGATTCCTGCGCCGGGGAAAGCTTTTCCAGCGGCGCGAATATCCAGCGCGGCAGGCTCTTGTCCATGAGCCGGTAGACGTCCGCGGCGCGGGTCTGGAAGGCCGTCTCCGCCTCGCGGCGCGCTTCCGGATCGGGGGAAGCTAGCCCGGCCAGTTCATGTCCCGCGCCGGTGGCGAAATAAGCCTGCATGACCGACTTGAGCTCCCTGTCACGCGGCCGTTCGTTCATGTAGAGGGAGATGGTGTCGCGCAGCCCGGCGAGGGCCGAGACGGCGCCCGCCTGCCGCGGCGTGCCGGCCCAGGGCGTATAATCCCCGCTCCACGGGGGCAGGGACAGGGTTTCGGCGCGGGCCGGGACGGTGGAGGCCAGCAGTTCCGATACGGTCATGCCGGGCGCCGCCACCATGAGCCAGTAGTCGAGTATTTCCCGGTGGTCCCCGTTCTCCGCGCCGGGCAGCCCGCCGTCTATGACGAAGAAGCAGGGAGTGAAGGAGCAGCCCGCGGTGGGATGATAGCCGGCCATGCCGGCCTCGGTGGAGGAAAGAAGATCGAACGTTATCGCCGTTATCCCGTCTTTGTGGATGAGCCGCGGCGTGCCGGTGGACGCGGGCGCGCCCGCCGCGACCCAGTCCAGCCCGATGGACCGCAGCGCCGGCTGCGCGCCTTCGGCCATCCCGCCGGGCGTGGACGCCAGTCCCCTGGGCGGATGGTTCGCATAAAGGGGCATCCTTTCCGTGGCGTGGAGCAGTCGGAGCGCGAAAAAATAAGGGTTATTGCGGAAATCCCCGCTCTTACCCATCCAGGCGGAGGCGGGATCGTTGGGATAGTAGAGCAGGAAAAGCGGGGGGGCTTCGGGAACGCGCAGGGCCAGTTCGATCCGTCCTTCGTCGAGCAGCGCCCGGATCCTGGAGAGTTCGGGGTCGGAAGGCTGGGATTCCAGCGCCAGCGTCAGTTTCAGCCGCGGGTCCCTTTCGAGCGTCTCCAGCGCCGGGTTAATGTCGTGGCCGGCGGGAGGCAGCCAGAGAAGAGCTGTATCGGCCGCGGCGCGCGCGGGCAGCAGCAGCAGGATCAGAAGCGCGGCTTTCGTCATTTTATTCTCCGTACGGAGACGCGCGTCCCTTTGCGGTCGGCGGTCTCGGGGTTGGCCGGGTCCACGGTCTGGTCGCCGTCGATGATATAGGCGTAGCGGTACTCTCCCGGCGGCAGCGGCACTATCGTCTCCCACGCGCCGTTGCGCTTAACCAGCTTGAGCGCCGACGGGTCCCACTTGTTGAAGTCGCCGACCAGCCGCACCTCGGAGGCGCCCTTCGCCTCGATGGAGAATTTAGCGAAACGCAGTTCCGGCTGCGGGTGCAGCGCCTTCGCGGAGCTCTTGCGCATGTGGGGCATGGCCGAGGGCCTGGAGGGCCTGATAAGGCCGGTTTCCCATCCGCCCAGGAAACCGAAATACCTGCTCGCCGCCTTGTGGAAGATCGCGCTGGGAATGCTGACGACTATCAGCGCCGCGAGGGCCGCCCAGATGAGCACTTTCCGTCGTTCAATCGGCATTCTCTTCCTCCAGCATAGGCCTGAACCTTGGCTCGGCGCCCAGTTCCCGGGCCAGGGCCGCGAAGCGCTCCCTGTCCAGTCCCGGCTTTTCCACCGCCGTGGCCACCGTCTCGGTCATTATCCCGGCGGAGGAGCGGATGAAGGCCAGGACGCTCTCGAATCCTTTTTCCGCGTACGGCGCCGCGGGCCGCATCATCTCCAGCCAGGCCGCCGGGTCCGGGGTGTTCAGGCTCACGTGCACCGAATCCACCAGGCCGGCCAGTTCCGGCGCGGCGTCGCGGCCGGTCACCAGGTTCGCCAGGCCGTTGGTGTTGAGGCGCACACGGAGGTCCCTCGGAACGCCGGCGACGGCGCCCGCGCGCAGCAGCCGGCATACCTCTTTAAGCTCCTCGAAACGCATGGTCGGCTCGCCGTAGCCGCAGAAGACCATCTCCCGGAAAGGGGCCGCGGCGTATTCGCGCGACAAGGCGCCGGCGATATCCTCCGGCGACGGTTCCGCCCCGCCCAGGTCCAGGTTGTTGCCCCTGTAATCCATTTCCCAGCGCCTTTTTATGCAGAAAGAGCAGGCGGTCGGGCAGCGGTTGGTCAGGTTGATATAAGCGCCCTGGCCGTAACGGTATACTATCGCGGGCTTGGTCTTCTCCATCGGATTATTTTATCATATGGGGTCAGGTCTTTACTTTTGGCCTACGTAAGTCAAAAGTAAAGACCTGACCCCGTCTTTATGAAAATATTATGCGCCTGCAACGCCTTTAAAGGAACGCTCTCCGGGGCCGCCGCCTCGCTGGCGCTCAAAGAAGGTTTCGAAAAAGCCCGCCCCGGCTCGGCCGAGGCTTTCCCCGGGATAGCCGACGGCGGCGACGGCCTGGTCGCGGTACTGAGAGCCTCGGTCGGAGGCCGTCTCCATTCCCGGCGGGTGAGCGGTCCGCTCGGGCGGCCCGTGAGCGCGCATTTCCTCATGCTGCCGGGGCGCCGCGCGGTGATAGAGATGTCGGAGGCGGCCGGTCTGCGCCGGCTGGGCGGCCGCCGCAACGACCCGATGACGGCTTCCACCCGCGGGGTGGGGGAACTGATGTCGGCGGCCGCGCGGGCCGGCGCGAAGGAAATATTCGTTGGTCTGGGCGGCAGCGCTTCCAACGACGCGGGGGCCGGCTGCGCGGCCGCCTGCGGCTGGAAGCTGCTGGACGCCGCGGGCCGCCCGGTGCCCGACGGGGCGGCCGGGCTTCTGAAGCTGGCCCGCGTGGAAGCCGGGCCCGGCACCGCTCTTTTCGGGGGAATAAAAGTCACGGGCCTGGCCGACGTGACCAATCCTCTTTGCGGGCCCCGGGGGTCGGCCAGGGTTTACGGTCCGCAGAAAGGCGCCACGCCGTCCCAGGTGAGACTTATGGAGAGGGCCATGTCCCGTTTCGCGCTGGCCGCCCGGCGGCTGAACGGCGCGGGCGTAGCGCGCCTTCCCGGGGGCGCCGCGGCCGGCGGCCTGGGAGCGGGGCTTGCCGCCCTTTTCGGCGCCTCTCTCACCGACGGGGCGGCCTGGGTGCTGGAGAATTCCGGTTTCGCCGCGGCGCTTGCCGGCTGCGGCGCCCTGGCCACCGGGGAAGGCCGTTTCGACCGGCAGACCCTTTACGGCAAAGCGCCCGCCGCGGCCGCGCGGCTGGCCGCGGCGGCCGGCAAACCCGTCTTCGTATTCTGCGGGGAATACGAACCCGTCCCGGCCCGCGACCTGCTCCGGCTCGGCATAGCCGCC
>JAVVFK010000204.1:0-4495 GCA_032251015.1 Elusimicrobiales bacterium | reverse complement strand
AGAGGACTTCTTTCTTTATGAGCCGGCCGTAGGCCACCACCACGCCGAGGTCCGGTTTGAGGGCGGCTACGGTCTCGCTCAGTCCGGCGCCGGACGACGGCTGGAAAACGGGGAGGTCGAGCGCGAGAGCGGAATTCTTGACCGGGGGGCAGCACATCTTCATGCCCCGCCCGACGGGGCGGTCCGGCTGGGCTACGACCCCGGCGACTTCGAAACCGGCCGAGACCAGCGATTCCAGGAAGGGGCAGGCGGTCCCGGGGGTTCCCAGGAAAACCAGCCGGGGGCCGCTCATTTTGAGCCGCCCCGGGGAGAGGCCCCGCGCGACATGCGGCTCTCGTCGGTCTTCTTCCACTGGCGCTTGAGGCGCATCAGCACGGGCTTGAGCTTGAGGCGCGTCATGACCGGGAGCCGGTCGATGAAGACCACGCCGTCCAGGTGGTCTATCTCGTGCTGCAGCGCCTTGGCCAGCAGACCCTCGGCGGTTATCTCCACCGGCATGCCTTTCTCGTTGAGGGCGCGCACTTTCACTTTGGAAAATCTTTTTATCTTCGCGAAAAGCCCGGGGAAGGAGAGGCAGCCCTCGTCCTCTTCGACGGGATCGGAACCGGAGACCACCTCCGGATTTATTATGACGACGCGGACCTCGTCCTCCTCGCGCGTCACCTTTATGACCGCCAGCCGCAGGTCCAGGCCTATCTGGTTGGCGGCCAGGCCCGCGCCGCCCACTATGTCCATGGTGTCGAACATGTCGGCGAGCAGCGCCGCCAGCCCGGGCTTGAGAGCCTTGAAATCGGCGGGCTTCGTCTTTTTGGAGAGTATCTTCTCGCCGTACTTGCAGATGCGTCGTATAGCCATATTTACCTCAAAGTTTATAGGTCAGTTCCCGGCCCTGCCAGATGACCCTGGCGGTCACCTGCAGGCCGTCCTCTTTCTGCAGCATGCCCCAGGCCATGGCCAGCTTCTCCAGCTGCACCTCGGCGCCGACGGAGCCGGAGACTCCCATGACGATCTCCGAAACGCGCGCGTCGCGCGCCACCTGCGCTATGGAAAGGAACGGGTCGTTGGAGAAGACAAGCATGGGCTTGACGGTCTTGCCGTACTTCTCGGCCATCAGCACCACGTTGCGGAAGAGGTCCTTGTCCTCCTCGGTGACCGGGTTCTCCTCGCGGCCGAACTCCATGGTCTTGGAGACCTTCGCCGACAGCACTATTATATCGGTGGTCTCGTCGTCCACCGTCTTGAGCACCTGCTTGAGATGCACCAGGTTGTCGGGATTGCGGGCCGGCACCAGTATGCGGTTGGGCCTGGAGAGCTCGGGCAGTATAGTGTGGATATCCGGTTCGCTCTTGAGATTGAGCTTCTCTTCCGCCTCGTCGTCCTCCAGGTGCAGCGTGGCCTTCTTCTCGTTGAGTTTCTCCGAGACCTGGAAGATGATGAAGAACAGCGCGGTGAAGATCACGCCGGCGACGGTGGCGGTGGGCTTGGTGACCAGGTTCAGGCAGCCCGTTATCAGGAGCACCGCCAGCACCGCCATCAGCCCGACC
Organism: Elusimicrobiales bacterium; assembly: GCA_032251015.1. Classification (GTDB taxonomy): domain Bacteria; phylum Elusimicrobiota; class Elusimicrobia; order Elusimicrobiales; family UBA9959; genus UBA2231. The sequence goes on along the minus strand of JAVVFK010000204.1, from coordinate 2,951 downwards.
GGCACCTGGTAGCGCTTCACCTTTATATTGAGCGGAAACATCCATTCGCGCTCGAACTCGGTGTCCTTGAACCGGAGCACTATGAGCGAGAGCGTGTCGAAGACCAGGCTCCACAGCACGCCGAAAGCGTAGGCCTGGCCCAGCAGGAAGATGTCGCCGCGCGAAAAGAGGATGATCACGATCTGCAGCACGGCGACCATCGTTATAATCCTGGAGGTGGTGCCGTACTTGGGGTGCAGTTTGCGGAACCAGTCGTGCAGGATGCCGTCCTCGGCTACCCGGTTGAGTATGCCGTTGGCCCCGACGAAGGAAGTATTGACGGCGCCCATAAGTATAAGGCCGCCGGAGATGACCACCAGCACCTGCAGGGCCAGGCGGGCGAAGTAGGGACCGTGCAGGTGCAGCGCCAGGCCGCTGAGCAGGTTCTCGGAATACTCGCCGGCTATCAGGTCGCCGGGGATTATCATTGAGGAAAGGAAGGTCAGCACGCCGGTGAACATCACGCTGAAAATGAAAACTATTATGGCCGTGCGCTTGAGGTTGGGGACCTTGGGGTCCTCTATCTCGCGGTAGACCTGGGCCATGCTCTCAAGGCCGCTGAGCGCCAGTATGGAATGGCCGAAGGCCATGAAGACGCCGATGAAGCCTATAGGCTTGAGCCAGGATATATGCTTGGACCAGCCGAGGGCCTCGTCGCTGAATTCCAGTTTGAAGGGCGGCAGCGTGAAGCCGCGCACATAGACGGTCAGGAAGGACCATAACAGCAGTATGACCGCTATGACGGCCACGAACAGGACGATGCGGACGTTGGTGTCACCGGATTCCTTTACCCCCTTTATGTTCGCTTTCCAGAAATAGGCTATCACGGCCACGCCGAAGACCACCGCCAGCATATTGGGGGAAAAGTCCAGCGGGAACCCGGCCATGCCCAGCAGGCTCTTGGCCAGGTAGGAGATGTACAGGCCGGCGCTTATGGCGCTTATCGGGCCGGTCAGAACATAATCAAAGACCAGCGCCGAAACGGCTATCTTGGCCAGGAACTTGCCCATCGCGTGGCGGACCACCACGTAAACCCCGCCGCGCACGAACATCGAGCAGGACTCCACGTATACCGCCAGCATGACGCCGGCGAAAAGCATCACGCCCATCACGAACCACGGGAAGGCAGGCCCGTAGGCGTTCATGGCTATGCCGCCGGAATAATAGGCGCTGGAGCCGAAGTCGCAGAGGACTATGGCCGACGCCTTCCAGAAAGAGATGAAGCTCAGCATCGCGGTGCTGAGTACGAAGACCTTTTTAAGGGAAGGCCTGTCGGAGGAAGAAGGAGGAGGATTCATTTTAAAGGCCCGCCGGGTCCGGGACATCGCGCCCGCGGGATACAGGTAACATTATATATTTAATGGGGGAGGCTCCGGAATATCCGGCCTCAGCGCCTGGCGGCGGAGAACAGGGCCGCTGCTTCCGCGGGCGAACCCAGGGAGCAGAGCTTGTCTATGAAAGGGACCTGGAAAGTGCGGGCCATCGAGGCCAGCATGTTCAGGTGCTGCTGAAAGAAAGGCGGCGTGCCGGGGGAGAGCAGCAGTATGGCGGTCCGGACCGCGTAGGGGGAGGAGGGGTCTTTGAGGCCGGCCGGGATCACGGCCATCGCGGCGTGGAAATCGGAGATGTCCGGCAGCTTGGCGTGGGGGATATAGAGGCCGGTCTCCAGGACGTTGTTGAGTTTCTCCACCTCGTTAAGGCGGTCCACCAGGGCTTTCTCGCCTATAACGGAAGCCACCCGGGGGTGCAGCCTGGAGGCGAGAAAAGCGACAAGGCCGGTCCGGTCATAGGGACCTTCCAGGTAGACTATGTTATCGGGGGTCAACAGCGAGGCGAGAGTTGCGGAATCCTGTTGCTTCATCATATAAAAGTTGACGACGGGGTTATGCTATCATTAACCCATGCCGACCGTCAAACACCGGACTTTGCCGGCCGCGGCCGGCGCCGACAGGGGCGCTTCCTGGACCAGGCTGTGCGCCGTGGACTCCCGCGGGCGGGTCCTGGAACGGGACCGCCTGCCCACCCGCAAAATAGAGATCTTTCCCCGGATGATAAAGGATTTCCTGGACCGCTGCGGGGCCCCTCCCGGGGTGCCTCTCTTCGCGGCCACACGGGGGGCCTTCTCGAAAACCTGGAAAAAGGAATTAATAACCGCAGCGCTGGCCGGAAGGGCCGACGTCGTGGGCGTGATATCCGACGCCGAGGCGGCCTACGAGGCCGCGCTGGGGAAGGGCCGGGGACTGCTGCTGATAGCCGGCACCGGATCGGTGGCTCTGGCGCCGGACGGCCGCGGCGGATTCATCAAAGCCGGCGGCCATGCGCCCGAAGGCGGGGATCCGGGCTCCGGCCTCTGGCTGGGGCTGGCCTGGCTGAAACTGAAGAGGCGCAAGGCTCCGGCCGGCGCGGGCGGAGCCGGCAAGGCCGCGGCTTTCGCCGCCGAAGCGGTGAAAAAAGCGCGGGAGGGGGACGCCGCGGCGCTGGAACTGGCGGAACGGGCCTGGGCCGAGCTGGCCGTCCTGGCGGCCGAACTGCGCGGCGACGGTTTTCTGCCCGGCGGCCCCGGCCCGCTGCCGGTCGCGCTGTGGGGCGGCCTCACGGACGACGCCTGGTTCAGTGAAGGACTGGCGCGGGCCCTGGAGAAGCGCCTCGCCCGCAGGATAAAAGTCTTCCGCCCGTCCCAGCCGCCCGAACTCTTCTGCGCCCTGAAAGCTTTAGGATCATCCAAAGGAATAAGGAAACAACGGGGCCGAAGGGAGGTCTCCGGGCATACTGCGGCTTCCCGCCGGGTATTCCGGAAAGCCACATGATGGAGGCTTTTCCCCAAGCGGAACGAGGGAACCGGCACTGCCGGACGGGCATGAATGTCTGAGGCCCGAGGCGCTATGCGCCCGGGCCGAGTTCGTGCCCGGCCG